>JAERRP010000057.1 GCA_016735415.1 Desulfobacterales bacterium
GTTGACAATCACGGCCCGGGCGCGGCCGGTGCGGATGCGCTCCCGATCGAGGCACACCGGCGCGGCCTGCACCCGATTGCGGGTAAACACGGCCGCCGCCGCGGCCGGTGTTTCCGAAAAAATCAGGCCGAGATCCGGTTCACCGTTTTTTTTCAAACCGGCATGAATACCGGCCGCCTTGAAGCCCGCGCATCTTTCTGTGCCCATGGTCACTTTCCTTCCCGGGGTGGTCGGTATCGGCCGCTGGCCGCGGTTCCCAAACAAAGGCCGTCGCATGACGCTCTTTGCACCAAAGCCCGTCCGATGTCAACGACCGGCCCGGCGCACAATCCGGCGACCAGGCTTGACAAGAATTAGCGTCCGGCATAAACCTTCCCGTCACGACCGCAAAGGGTACCAATGTCCGCAGGCGCCCGGACGCGTCGGTACACCGCGGGCGTTGCCCGCCCGTCAGCCCGATACCCAATGAAAGGACCCCTCCATGGACCGCGCTCAACCGCCATGCCGCCGCTGCGGCCGTCCTCTGACCGTCAAACGGTCCTGACGCCGGGTATTCCTCCACTGCCGGGAATGCAGTGTCGACTATCCCATGGAAACATATGCTCAGAGCATCGACGACGACCTCGAAGAGCGGCTGGCCCGCATCCCCTGCGACCGGATCTGACCCGCCATGGTCCTGAACAGCCTTTTCCCTGTTTTTGCCCTCATTGCCATAGGGATGGTGTTCAAACACTGGCAACTGACCACGACCGACTTTCTGAAAACAGCGGATCGCCTGGTCTACTTCATTTTTTTCCCGGCCCTTCTCTTCTGGAAAATCGGTGGCTCACCGCCGTCTCCGACGGCCAGCGGACATTTCTACCTGGCGGCCGCGCTGGCGGTTTTGCTGATCTATCTGGTCTCCCTCGCCTATATCTGTTGGCGGGTTCCAGCATTCCAGGCCGGCACGTTTTCCCAAAGCTGTTACCGGTTCAACACTTACATCGGCATGGCCATCGTCATCAATGCCCTGGGCGAAGAGGGGGTGCGACAGTTCGGGATCCTGATCGGCTTTCTCATTCCCACCATCAACGTTTTAGCGGTCTCGACCCTGACCTGGTATAGCGGTAGGCACACCACCGGCGCCAAACGTATCCGTCAGGCCATTCGCGCGATGATGTCCAACCCGCTGATTATTGCCTGTGTGACCGGCCTGATCTATTCCCGCGCAGTGGGCCGTTTTCCGGTTTTTATCCATAACGCGCTGGGATTGATGGCCGCCATCACACTGCCACTGGCCCTTTTATCCATCGGGGGGACGCTGACCCTTACCGGCCTCCGTAAACATTGGGGGCAATCCCTTGTGGGCGCTGTTTTCAAACTTGTTGTCCTGCCACTCACCGGCTGGACTTTATTTCTGCTGATGGGCGTCGGTGGTCTCGATCTGAAGATCGGCATGATTTACTTGGCGTTGCCGACCTCACCGGCCATTTATGTTCTCTCCTCCCAGTTAAATAGCGACACCCAGCTGGCTTCGGCCGCCATCGTCCTGTCAACCGCCCTGTCGTTTATCTCCCTGACGATCGTTCTGACGGTTTTTGGATAGCACCATGATCGACAACCCCATGGAAACCGACCGACGGCCGCAAAAAAATTTTAAACTGATCATCGAATATGACGGCAGCGACTATTGCGGATGGCAGCGCCAGCCCAACCAGTCCAGTATCCAGGGGACGCTGGAAGGTGTGTTGCAGTGCATGACCCGGGAACCCATCAGGCTGCACGGCTCCGGCCGCACCGATGCCGGCGTTCACGCCCTGGGGCAGACGGCCCACTTTAAATGCAGCACGCGGCTGATACCGGAAGAATTTCAGAAAGGGATGAATCGCCTGCTGCCCGGCGATATTGCCGTGCGATCCTGCCGATCGGTCCCGCTGGACTTTCACGCCCGCTTCAGCAGTCGCTGGAAACAATACCGCTACCGGATCTGCAATCAGCCGGTAAAGCAGGCCGTGGGCCGCCAGTATGCCTGGCAGATTTTTCGCCCCCTCGATGTGGCCGCCATGGTGCAGGGGACCCGCCATCTGGTGGGCCGACACGACTTCAAATCCTTCGAAAGCAGCGGTAGTCCCCGAGCCCAGACCGTCCGGGATATCATGGAGGCGTCCTGGCAAAAAACGAACGATCATCTGGAATTTGACATCCGTGCCAACGGTTTTCTACGCTACATGGTCCGCAACATCGTGGGAACACTGGTGGCGGTGGGGATGGGCAAACTGGAAGCAAACTGCATTCCGGCACTCGTGGACGCCGCCGATCGTCGCCTGGCTCCCGCCACAGCGCCGCCGCACGGTCTGTTTCTCGTCCACGTAGCGTATTAGCGCCGACTTCGGTCGTTAAATGTAGTTTTGAAATATTTCTATGCATCGGATGCCGCCTCCCGGCCCTTCATCTTCTGGATGCGCTCGTTGTAGAAGGCGATCACTTCGCGTCGATTCAGCATCCCCACCAGGATGCTGTGGTCATCGCCCTGGACGACGGGCAGGCTGTCGATATTCTTCTTGGTGAATTTGAGCAGGACGTTGTTGAGGTCTTCCTCCGGTGTCGTGAAGATGATGTCGGACGTGGCGATGTCGCGCATGACCACCAGGTCCTCGATCTCGGGAGAAAAAAGCACGCCGCGGATATCGGTGCTGGAGAAAATGCCGTTGAGGCGGCCGTTCTGGTCCATGACCGGGAAATAATGCTGTTTGGTTTTGGCAAAATAGCGTTTGAAATCGATAAAACGCATGTCCTGTGGGATCATTCGGGCCTTGTGGACCAGGGGCATGAGATCCTTGACGTGGATGGCCTGCAGGATGTCCATGAAGAATTCACCGGCGTGGGCCGGGGAATCGATACGGTTTTGGGGTTGTTTCTCGTAAATTGTCCATCGCCGCGCGGCCAGATAGGCCACCGAGCAGACCAGCAGGCTCGGCAGCAGCAGATGGTAGGAATCCGTCATCTCGCTCACGAAAATAATGGTGGAGATGGGGGTGTTGGACACGGCCGTAAAAAAACCGGCCATGCCCACCACCACAAAGGCACCGGGTTCGGTTACGACCCCGGGCATGACCAGATGGAAAACACGGCCGACAACCCCGCCCATGGCGCCGCCGATCACGATCGAAGGACCGAAACCCCCGCCGCTGCCCCCGGAACCGATCGAGAACGAAGTGGTCATGATCTTTCCGATGGCCAGAGCCAAAAGAAAGGACACGCTCAACTCGTTGAAAAGGGCCTGCTGTGCAAAACCGTAGCCAAAGGCCAGGCAATGGGGGAAGTAAAAACCGATCAGGCCGGTGCACAGCCCGCCGATGGCCGGCTTGAAATGGTTGGGCATCTTAATCGCTTTGAAAATCGCCGTGCCCCCGTAAAAAGCTTTGATGTAGAAGACACCCGTGGCCACAAGCACCAGGGCCAGCACGAGATAGGGACCCAGTTCCAGCGGATTGGTAAACTCGAAGGGCGGCGTTTCGAAAAGCGATCCCCAGCCGAAAACCAGGCAGAAGAGACAGTAGGCCACCACCGAGGAGATACCGGCCGGAATGATGACCTCGGATTCGAACTCCGGGTCGCGGTAAAGGACTTCGGCGGCAAACAGGGCCCCCGCCAGCGGCGCCCTGAAAATACTGCCGACCCCGGCACTGATCCCCGCCGCCATCATGATGCGACGTTCGCGCTCCGAAAGATTGAGGCGGGTGGCCAGGAAAGACCCGAAACCCGCCCCGATCTGGGCGATGGGTCCCTCCCTTCCGCCGGAGCCGCCCGTCGTCAGCGTAAGGGCCGAGGCAATTGTTTTCACGATCGGCACCCGGCCGCGCATGAAGCCGCCTTTGCGGTGGTAGGCATCGATGGCGGAATCGGTACCGTGGCCTTCGGCTTCCGGGGCGAAGGTGTACACGATCCAGCCGCTGACGATGCCGCCCAGGCCCGGCAGAATAAGCAGGATATAGCGATTGAACGGCCTTCCGGTAGGCGGCCACAGATGATGTTCACCGGCTGGCGAGGGGGGGGCATAGCCGGCCATGAAGTCCATGAACCAATGCAGGCCTAGAAGGCACAGATAATGAAAAACGATGGAGCCCAGACCGGCGATGATACCGATGATCAGGAAGTAAAGGGACCATTTGCCCGCGCGGGAAATGCGCGAGGAGATCTCTCCGGGTTGCGATGATTGAAAACGCTTTAAAAAGGATTCACCCAAGCCCGTACCACCTCGAACAGTTGCTGTCGATTTGAGCATCTTCGATTGGAAGCCATACGATCATCCCCGTCGAGGGAGGCCCCGGCCGACGCAGGGATATTAAATCGTACCTCATAGTCATTCGACCGGTGAAATGCAAGTAAAATCAGACCGCTCCCCGTGTAACCGCAGACTTGAAGCCATCCGCCGACGATGCTATAAAAGATGGCTGGCGCCCCCCACGGGGTCCTTGTTCGATTTCATTGAAGGCGACAACGATTCTGAAACAGAAGAATGACGTGCTTTGATCAACCCTGCGAAAAAAAAGGAAAGCCCATGTCCGACCTTAATGCCAGGCCCCCTGAAGAATTGCAGCAACAGCTCCAGAGGCTGCATGAGCGGTTCGAACACTTTCAGCAGGCCAATCTGAATCTGGATCTGACCCGGGGCAAACCCTGCACCGCGCAGCTCGATCTTTCCGACCCCCTGCTCGCCATCATTGCAAACGACGGTTATCGCGCCGCGGATGGCACCGATTGCCGCAACTACGGCGGCCTCGACGGTCTGCCGGAAGCCAAAGTGCTGTTTGCCGACTACATGGGGGTGGAAGAAAATGAATTGATCATCGGCGGCAATGCCAGCCTCAACCTGATGTACGACACGTTCATGCGCGCCATGCTGATGGGCGTGGGCGACGGGCAGCCCCCCTGGTCGCAACTGCCGCGCGTCCGTTTTCTGTGCCCCAGCCCGGGCTATGATCGCCATTTTGCGATCTGCCAAAACCTGGGCATCGAAATGATACCGGTGGACATGACGCCTGAAGGGCCGTACATGGACACGGTCGAACGACTGGTGGCGGAAGATGAGGCCGTCAAGGGGATCTGGTGCGTTCCCGTCTACAGCAACCCCACCGGTGACGTCTACAGCGATGAAACCGTGGAGCGACTGGCCCGCATGCCGGCGCGGGCATCCGATTTCCGCATCTTCTGGGACAACGCCTATGCCGTTCATCAATTCAGCGGAGATCCGCCCGTCCCGAAGCACATTCTGACGGCCTGCCGGACGGCCGGACATCCCGAACGCCCGTTTCTGTTCGGATCCACCTCCAAGATCACCCTTCCCGGCGCCGGTCTGGCCCTCATGGCTGGCAGCGTGCGCAACATGGACTGGGTGCGGCAGCAACTGTTTTACCAGACCATCGGACCGGACAAACTCAACCAGTTGCGCCATGTTCGCTTTTTCCGCAACCTTGATGGTATCAAGCGGCACATGCAAAAGCATGCCGAGATCCTGCGCCCGCGCTTCGAAGCGGTCGAAACCATCCTGACCCGCGAACTGGCGGGCAAGGGCATTGCCGACTGGACCCGGCTCAAGGCGGCTTTTTTCTGAGGTTTAAAAACCAAGGAGGGATGGAACACATAGGGAGAAACA
>JAERRP010000238.1 GCA_016735415.1 Desulfobacterales bacterium
CGCAATTGTATTCCGAAACCTTGTAAACCTTACGCGGGGGAGCCATGAAGCACAAAATAATCGTCTGGACTTTCGCTCTTGTTTCAACCATCTTAGTGGGTCATACGCTGGATTCAGACGCCGCCCAGATCAATTTCAGGCCGTCGGTTACCGGCAGCGAAGAATATAACGATAATATTTTTTTAGACTCGACCAACGAGGAAAGCGATTATATCACCTCTGCAGGGGTAGGGTTAGAGGGTGAAGTCTTATGGCGCAACGCCGGCCTCCAGTTGAACTATACCCCAAGCCATTTTTGGTACAAGGACAACAGTGATCTGGATTACTGGCGCCATTCAGCAAGTGGCAATGTCTGGCGGGAATTTACCCGCAACACGCGGTTTGAAATGCGCAACACCTACCTGAGAACGGCAAACCCCTCCGATGAATCCGAGCAAATTAATCAGGATGCGCCTCTTGAAGGCCGTGATATCGATCGGGATCTGAATCGTCGGGGCGTTGAAAAGTATTACACCAATGTGACTTCGGCCCGCCTTTCCCATCAGTTTGGCGAGCGCGACAATGTTTATCTCGGCTATAGCTATAGTGTTCTGCGTAATATCAATGCGTCTACGGATAATGATCGCGAAGAGCATGATATTTCGGGACCAACGGCGGGTATTGCTTACTGGTTCACCCATCAATGGGGTACCCAATTAGACGGTTCTTTTTCCAATCGCAATTTGGACCCAAGCGATGATCGCGATGAGTACGATGGCACGGCCAGACTTCTTTACCGATTTACACGCCACCTCGATGGATTTGTGTCTTATCGACATACCTACGTCGATTTCAAGAATGAGACCTCCGATACCGATTACACCATCTACAAGCCGGAATTCGGTATCTTCTATCCATTCCCCGAAAATTCCCATGCCCGCATAGGGCTTGGGTACTATATTCAGGATAAGGACAGCACCGATAACCCCGATGTTGACGACAACGACAACACGGGGTTTGTCGTTGATTCCGAAGTATACAAAGCCTGGCCCTTCAGAAGGGGCAATATCGCCCTGATAGGCACCAGCGGCTACCAGATCGATGACGGCGGTTCCGAAGACAACGGCTTCAATATCTATTATCAAGCTCGAGTCGATGCCGATTATGCTTTGATGCGCCGCTTGACCGCCGATATTTTTCTGGGGTACCGGATAGACGACTATCCCGACGATGAACCCAGCCGTACAGACTATACCCTGAATACGGGTGCCGGCCTGTCCTACCAGCCCCTCACATGGCTCACTTCCAGACTGGAGTATAGTTACAGGGACAAGGATTCGGACCGCAACGAAGACCAATACACCGAAAACCGAATCTTTTTCTCCATCACGCTATCGCCTGATCAACCTTTCCGTTTATTTCGTTGAATTTTTCATCAGTGCCATCTGTGTATATCTGTGACTATAGATTTAATTATGCGGAAGCACTTTGATTATCACCTGTTTGCGTCCGCGATATTAAGAGTTATATTTTGTAATTCTTAAGACCCTTCATGCTCTTCATGGTAAAATGCTTTTCGGTTTTTAGCTGTCCCGGTTTTCATATCGACAATTTCGCGTTCTTCGTGCCCTTCGTGGTAAAAAAAGTTTTGTAACGACCATGGAACCAACCAATATCGTATCCTTTAAATATCTAAGGCAACGCTGGATCCAGGAAACTTCTGAACGATTGGCTCGATCAGATGCATTCAGACGCCAATTACTTCAAAAAGGGACTCCCATATTCAAAAAATACAATATACAGCAGGTTTATCTTTTTGGATCGGTAGCATCGGGGTGCTGTCTTAAACTTTCAGATATTGATTTATATGTGTCCGCGCTGCCGAACGATCTTTACTGGCAATTCAGACATGAACTGGAAGAAGCGGTTCAACTACCGATCGATCTTTATACAGACAGCGATGACAGTAGGTTTGTACAGAAAGTCGTTGAACGCGGAGAAAAAATATATGGCGTATAATATCCAGTTATTGAAAGCCGATATCGCCGATGAACTCGCTAAAATCGAATACGTGGTCAGGGAGTTCAAAAAAATCAAAGAAAGAATTGACCTCCCTCCGGATAAGGTCCCTTACTATGATCGCGGTGCGGTTGGATATTTGCTGCATAATTTTTACAACGGCTGCGAAAATATTTTCAGATCGATTGCGCGCTTTTTTGAAAACGATTTGGGACCGTCCACCTGGCATAAAGATCTACTCAAACGCATGAAAATGGAAATATCAGGTTACCGGCCCAAGGTCATCGATGATGAGCTGTATAGACTCCTCGACGATTTCAGGGCCTTCAGGCACAAATTTCGCCATACATATGCCTTTGAACTTGACTGGGAACGTGAACAGATCGTCGCTAGAAAGTTGATGCCGGCGAGTGTATTGCTGGCAAAACAGATTCAACTCTTTTTGGGCCAATTGGATGAGATTGACTGATGATAAATCCTAACGTTGCAAAATTCTGCTGTTTCTCTTTTTATGTGTTTTTAACTTCATTTCCTTCATGCTCTTCATGGTAAAATAATATTTTTGGCCTTGCTTTTCCTTTCAGCCTGACGCTTTAAGATAGGCGCCTGTTTCAACCTTCATGGTAAATATTTTTCTATCGGCGCTCATCTGCTTATGATGTTGCAACCCAATCAAATCAAAATATACGTCGCTTCGGTTTGCGAAAAAGAGTCCGCAATCATTGCGGCCTATCTTTTCGGGTCCTACGCCAAAGGAAGACAAAAGCAATCAAGTGACCTGGATATTGCCCTCTTGTTAAAGGAAAATGAAACGGGTTCATTTTCGTTGCTCAGCTTTATCACGGCCCTGGAAAAACAGACCGGATATAAAGTTGATGCCGTAATTTTAAATGATGCGGGTGAAGTGCTGAAGCACGAAATCAGACGCGATGGCATTCTGGTTTTTGAAAGGTCGAGCAAGTACCGTAAAAATTTTGAGGTCAGGGGGCGCAAATCTTATGAAGATTTCCTCCATCTGCATAAAAACTATGTGAAAAGAATACTGTATGAAGGGCGCAATGGTTGACCGGATCATTCGTTTTCTCGACCGCCGCAGTTGAAATCTAAGTTGAGCAAAGCTGTCGAGTGACAGAGGTTCATGCATTTTAAGTTTACTTTTAAAACGAAAGAGGAGCAAAGCTTCATGAAAGTGCCCTTTCTGGACATTGCGGCGCAAGACAAACCGCTTAGAAATGATATATGAGCCGTATTCGACCAGGCGGTTTCAAGTGCCGGTTTTATCGGCGGGCCCAATGTCAACGGATTCGAAGCAGATTTTGCGTCATTCTGCGAAGCGGAATATTGCATCGCGGTTGGATCAGGCACTGACGCCCTGCGGTTTGCCTTGATGGCGGCAGGGGTCCGTCGGGGTCATGAGGTAATAACCGTGGCCCATACTTTCATAGCCACGACCGAAGCGAT
>JAERRP010000872.1 GCA_016735415.1 Desulfobacterales bacterium
GACCGCAGCCGCACCGCGACCCGGTCGCTCGTCGATCTCCGGCCGGCCTTCAGTTTCAGGATCATCCGCCTGGGGCGGATAGGCCCGCCAGATATGCTTGCATCGCGAGCACCGGACTTTCGATCCACTGTACTTCAGTAGGCGTTCTTCCAGTCGGAAACTGGTACTGCAGTTCTGGCAGGTAAGAATCATGACACACCCCAAAAGTTATAATTTCAAATGATAGACTTCCGGTAAATTACGGTAAAACTCAGCATAATCCAGTCCATACCCCACAAGAAAACCCTTCTGCTGCACCGAATGGCAGACGTAATCGACGACCACCTTTGTCTTCCGCCGCTCTTTTTTGTCGATCAACGCACATATGCGCACCGAAGCTGCTCCGGAAGACTTTAAATGATCCACCAGGTAAGACAGGGTAACACCGGTATCCACAATATCTTCGACAATGATGACATCCATGTTCTTGAGTTCAAGATCGACATCTTTGACTAATTTGACCCGCCCGGATGAAGAGGTGCCGCTGCCGTAACTGGAGACACACATAAAATCGACTTTAACCGGTATGGAGAGATGACGGATCAAATCCGAAAGGAAGATGAAGGCGCCTTTGAGGATCCCGATAAGAATCAAATCGCGGTCCTTGTAATCGGTTGATATGGATTGGGCGACGTCCTCGACCCTGGTCGCGATCTCTTCTTTGGTTAGTACCGGAATAAGTTCTGACATTGTTCAGGGACGGTTGGGCATCATGTGTATATACGCCGCATTACCCAGCGCCCCTTGAATCGGACAGCTGTCTGAATCGTACAGCGACGGGAGAATTATCAAATACCGGCGCGCTTGCCCACCGCCGCGCACCATTTCCCCTGGCTTTAAACTTATATTGTTTTGGGCCTCATCAATCGACTGATCGATGGCAAGCCGCCTTATCCGATTACCCCTTGTGATAAAACCCGCCGGGTCGGCCGCATGCGTACTAGGAGGCCGATCCGTTATTTTTGCATTAAAACTGCGGGGTTACTTTGCATTAGTTATAAAAATATCTAAGAGTTGTCAACGGATTTGATCGTTTACAATCCCGCCGCGGCCATTTTTTCAACCACTGAAAGCTGTTCCGCTGTAAGATTTTTGGGGATCGCGATCTGCACGATGAGAAAAAGATCTCCTTTTCCCGATTTCTTCATATGCGGCAAGCCATGACCGCTGAGGCGCATTTTGGTGCCGTGTCGAGAGCCGGGAGGTATTTTAACATTAAGCGATTTGCCTTCGATCGTCGGCACCGCCAACGTGGTTCCCAATAGCGCTTCGCTCACTTTGATATCCCGATTTATCGATAGATCATGACTCTTCACCGTAAACACCGGATCCGGCAGTACCCGCGCGCGGATGTATAAGTCCCCCTTCCGTCCACCATAGGGACTTGCAGCGCCCTTTCCGGGCAGACGAATTTTTTTTCCATTGATCATTCCCGGGGGCATTTTGACGGTCAGGCGTTCCGAATGGCCATTATGCTGGAAATCAAGCGTCTTCGTGGTTCCCGATGCGACCTCCTGTAACGTCAGCCCCAGTCCGTATTCCAAATCCGATCCCTTGGTGTTCGGCGCCGCGCCCGCACCAAAACCGAAGGGCGAATCGCCACCGAAAGAAAAGCGCACGCCTCCCGGCCCCTGACGTCCCGCCGCCCCTCCACCTCCGAAACCGAATTCACGAAAGATGCTGCCAAAATCGAAATTGCGGAAAATATCTTCCTGGGAATACTGCTGCCGGAAGCCTTCGGCGCCAAACTGATCGTATTGCCGGCGTTTGTCCTTGTCGCTCAACACCGCATAAGCTTCACTGATTTGCTTGAACTTCTCCTCGGCGCTTTTATCCCCCTTGGTGTGATCCGGATGAAATTTCATGGCCAGGCGGCGATAGGCCTTCTTGATCTCCCCATCCGACGCCTTGCGATCGACACCCAGAATTTTATAATAGTCCGTATCCGCCATATCCCCTTTCCCTTTCACTGGCTTTTTGCCTGCGGCCGGCCCGGCTTTGGAATCCAGCATGCCCGCCGGGTCGAATAGCATCGATAACCATCTAAAATAAATCGAAAATGTAATAGTGTCAATGGCCATCGACTGCAGAATTGAATCCCCCGAGTTGTTAGCCCTTTGCCGTGGCAGGACGCTCTAAGGCGGGATTCGCCGGGGCGGGCGGGTGGGCGACGGCATTTCACAATCAGAGGT
>JAERRP010000661.1 GCA_016735415.1 Desulfobacterales bacterium
GTCCGTCGAGGGTGAAGATCAGATTCTGGAAATCGAAAAGCCTGCCAGCACCGGCAGGCCGAGGCCGGCGGCACGCGCGGCGAAGGCCGGCATTCCGCCGAAGGCACCACGGCCCCCGGCGTCCCGGGCACCGGTACGGCGGTCGGTCCGGTTGCAGTTGAGCCGACTGGGGCCGATCTCGGACAACCCGGAGGACTGGCGCAAGTATGCCACCGTGGCCCCCTACAAAGGCAAGGACGGTGCCAGCGGTTTGATGTTCAATCGGATAAAGCCCTCATCACCCCTGCGACGACTCGGTATCCGCAACGGCGATGTTCTTCTGAACATCAACGACCAGCCGGTCAGCGCCCTGGGCGATATTTTCGAATCGCTCAGCGAGGTTTCCGCCGGCGAGGAATTCAACCTCAGGATCAAACGCCGCGGCCGGGAGCGGCAGCTTGACTTTATATTCGAATAAGGAGCTTAGCGCGGAAGCCATGGGACATCCAGCCAAATCGAATCTGATGAGGACCGTCACGCGACTGGTGGTTACCACCATCATCTGTCTGTGGGCCCTGCCGGCCCTGGCCCAGGACCAAAATCCCCAGGCCGCGCCGGTCCAGTTGGCGGCCAACCAGAAAGTATCGATCGATTTCAATGACGTGGATATCCATTTGTTCATTAAATTCATCAGTGAAATCACGGGGAAGAATTTCATTGTCGATCAGCGTGTCAAGGGCAAGGTCACCATCATATCGCCTTCACATATATCGGTGGATGAAGCCTATCGTGTATTTGCTTCGGTACTGGAAGTCCATGGCTTCACCATCGTCGAAGCCGGCGAGATCACCAAGGTCATTCCCATGCCCGATGCCCGCACGCGCAACATCGAAACCAAATTCAAAAATGACCTGGACGGGGTCAATGACAAGGTGATCACCCAGATCATCCCGCTGGCGTTTGCCGATACCAACGAAATCAAAAGACTGTTTACGCCACTGGTTTCCAAAAGCAGCGTCATTCTGTCCTATCCGCCGACCAACACGCTGATCATCACCGATGTCCAGTCCAACATCAAACGACTGCTGCGCATCATCAAAACGATCGATGTGGCCGGTATCGGGAAGGAAATATCCCTGACGCCCATAGAAAATGCCGAAGCGGCCGAAATTGAAAAGGTCCTGAAAATCATCTTCGCCGACCAGGCCAAGTCCAAAAAGGGCTCGAAGAAAAACCTGGTCCGCATCATCAGCGATAAGCGCACCAACACCATCATCACGGTCGGCAGCGAAAACGAAACCAGGCGGGTGCGGGCGCTGGTGCTGATGCTCGACCAGAAAATCCCTCGGAGCACGGAAAAGGTACACGTCCGCTATCTGGAATTTGCCAAGGCCGAGAATATTGCTAAAATCCTGATCGACCTCCAGGGCGGCGGGGGCGGAAGCACACCCGAGAAAGGCAAGCTTCCCATCTTGACCGGCGAGGGCATCAAGATTACCAGCGACGCCGAAACCAACAGCCTCATCGTTTACGGCCAGAAAGATGACTATCTGGCCCTGGCCGAAATTATCGACAAGCTGGATATCCCCCGCGCCATGGTCTATATCGAATCGCTCATCATGGAAGTCGATGCCGGCAAGCAGCTTGAATTCGGAACGGACTGGCAGGCCATGGGGAAAACATCCATCGACGGAAAGGAAACGGCTTTTGGCGGCGGTTTCCAGGGTGGGGACCAACGCAGCGGCAATGTCGGTGATTTCACCACGGACGGGATCCTGCCCCTGGGGGCCTCGATGGGCATCTTTACCGAAGAAATCGATATCGCCGGCGTGACCTTTCGAAACCTGCAGGCCGTCATCAATTATTTCCGTGAAGACAAGGAAACCAGCATCATCTCCACCCCGCAGCTCCTGACCACCGATAACGAAGAGGCCAAGATCGTCGTCGGCAAGAACATTCCTTACCAGACGACCACGTCCACCAGCGACAACGATACTTTCAACTCCTTTGAATACCGCGATGTGGGAACGACCCTGATCATTACGCCCCAGATCGGCCAGGGCGACATGATCCGGCTCAAT
>JAERRP010000682.1 GCA_016735415.1 Desulfobacterales bacterium
GATCTGGTAAAGCGTTTCACCTTTTTGCACGGTATGAAGCCGGGTTTTGGTCTGGGGGGGGGTGGGCGTGGCGGCCGCCGGTGGTTTTTTGGCCGCCGCGGGTCGCTGTTTTTCCAACTGGGCCAGGGCGGCACTTATCTGGTTTAATCGACCTGCGAGCTTCTTTTCCAGAGCGTCGAAACGTTGACTCAGGTCCTCGTCGGTTTTTTGCAGCAAACCCAAATCGCTTCCGGCGACCGCACTCTGGACGAGATTGCCGAGACGAAATTCCAGGTCGTCAAGGCGCTTCTCAATCCGGTTCAGCCGATTGGCGGTTTCCTGGCGGTCCGATCCGTTTCCCAGCATCACGAACGCAAGCACCAGGATCAAAAGCCCCAGTCCCGCGGCCACATAAAAATACACCGCTTTGCGATCGGGTTTCGGGTCGTCCAATTCCGAGCGGGTCGCATACGGGGTCAGTTCTTCTTCCTCCTGATGGTCGGATTGGAATTGCATGCCCATCGGTTTTTCTCCTTGGTTGACAGTCGGGTTATAGAATCATAAAAACGACATAACTGCAACGTGGAAAACCCGCTGGAGATCAACGCCGTCGACCAGCCTGGAAGGTTCTGGGAAGGTCCTTATTTCTTATCGCCGTCGTCATCTTCATTTTCAAACAAAGGCTTCACCAGCTTGATCGGCAATTGGACCGTATTTTTTAAAAGGTTAAAAAGGCTGCTGCCCACGGCGGTGGGTGACATGGGTGTAATGCGGGGATCATCGATGTCCCCGGAAACCCTTACGGGAATGGAAACAAGGGTGCCCTCCAGCCACGTATTGACAATCGGGGTAAACTTCACCAATGCGTCCACGGTTTTAAGCGGTGCAACCAGAACGATCAGGTCGATTTCGTCATCTTTCAGATCAAGGCTTCCTTTGGCCGCAATTTCCACCGAAGCACCGTCGATCAGGGCTTTATCCAGCGTCAAGCGATTGTTTTTGAGATTTCCCTCGATTTCGATTTTGCGATAGGCCAGACCTTCTCCCATCAGATCGGATTTTTTACCCCGTACAAGCTCGGTTAAGTTAATGACGGATAGAATCCGGCCCAGCAGATCGAACCGATGAATACGGCCATCTTGAGCTTCGAATTCAAATTGTCCGTCAAGGGACTGGCCTATTTCCTTCGAAGGGGCTTCGTCCGTGATGTGCCCCTCCAGACTGAATCGACCATCCACCAGATCCGATCTTCCCAGCAAACAGGAAAGCGTCGATTTCAAAGGCTTGTCCCGGGCGTGTAGTATAAGGTCGATGCTCGTCTTCTCCGGTTCTAGCCGAATGCTCCCGGTTGTTTGAATACCGCAGCGTTCAGCCTCTTCCAGTTGAATGCGCCATTGTCCGGGCGCCAAAAGGATTGTGGTTTTCATGGGGATCCAGCTGCGGTCCCCTATTTTGAGTAACGAAAACCGGGACTGGATCTTTCCGTTGATCGGCAGATTCAATAACTGATTCAGGCCTGAATCCTCCCCTTCGGCTTGCGTCTCCTCTGAAGAGGGCAATTCCAGGTAGGCGCCGTCATGTTTCAGATCAACGTGGTAGCTGTCGGATGCAAATATGACATCACCTTCGAGCGTATGCCAGTTGTCATCGATCAGGAAGGCGGCCGGGGTGATTCGCAGACGATTATCCTCTGCCGACAGCTGCAGCTGGCCGATATGGATCTTTTGATCCATGTTCAGGGGCAGTCGGATGTTGGTGGCCGCAAGATGTCCGCTGGCCGTAGAACGCGCCGGCTGCCCGGGCACGATAACGGCCCGGAAATCGCCTTTCAGGCGCCCGCTCGGAAAAGGGTTCCTCAGCAGCAGGCGACTCAGGGTTTTACCGAACAGGGCGCCTTCAAAGGCAAGCGCCAGCTGATCGGATTCCTGGTGCAGCGAAATTGTCGCCCGGGCGTCACCATCCACGAGACTGAATCGCCCCTTTTGAAAAACCCCGGGTTGCCATTCATGCGCCATGGAAACGTGAACGCCCCCGCTGGTCGTAAATTCCGCGGTCAGGACAAAGGGGTTGTCGACCACCCAATCGATCGTTACGGCAGAAATTTCCAGAGGTGTCTGCATAAGGAACAAATCTTCTTCCGCCTCATAAAGATCATTGATCCATTTATCCGTGATAGCCCCCATCGCTCCTTTCAAATTGATCGAATAGGATTGAAGCCGACCATTCTGAATAGCGGCCCGGCCGCCAACCGTCAAATCCGCGTCCAGCGCCTTGAGCGCGGTGCTTTCGACGATCAGCGTCTTTTCATCCGCCGTCCATCGAATATCGCTGAATTGGAGGGGGCCTGGCAGTGTGTCCGCCTCCAGGCGCAAGCGGTCGATGCGGCCTTTCAGGTCATACGCCCAGCGCGCGGGTTTGAAAAAAGGGCCGTGCAGTTTTAGACGGGTGATATCCGCCTTTCCACCCGCGGCCCGATATTGATGCGCCACCGGCGCTAACGTCTCCAAAGATGCCAGCCGGGGGATAATCGTTTTGAGGTCTACCATAGCGCGGAGCGAATCGATGTGCAGCAGGGATTCGTGTCCGAAATCGATGTGGGCCTTCAATGTGGAAAAAGTGCTGCTGCCGATTCGGCCTTTCATTTGATCGACGGCGATACGATCCCCCGTGTATTGCACCTGGCCCTCATCAATTTGAACTTCCCACGGCAAGCGGTCGTAATGGGCCGCAAGCCGGCACTGCGACACATCGACGGTGACCTCGAAATCCCCTTGGCGGCTGTCTATGATCATGGTTCCCCGGACCTCACCCCGCACCTGGCCCAGGCGCCGGAGCTCATTCCGGAATTGGTTATCGTCCACCCAGCGGATCAGAAGCGGCGGCAAAAGCCCCGCATCCTCTAAATGGGTATCGATTTCCAGAAAAAAGGGAATCTCGTCCTGGTCCAGATCGAGCCATAGCCTGCCGCCCCGGCCTGTGGTGGTTAAATATCGGGCCTCCAGGTTCTCGCCCTTGAGGACGCCTCCGGAAATATCGGCAATGCCGTTGACCTCGGTCAGTGGCAGATCGGCACCGGGGATAAAGAGTTCGCCCGCCTGCATTTCAGCGGTCAGGGTCATATTGCGAAAAACACCCAGATCGCCGACGGTCGGGCCTTCCGTCCGCCAACTGACCCAGGGGACATGGCCGGCACGCAGTACATCGAAGATACCGGCGGCGATTTCATCGTCCCCCACCAAAGCAAGTGTGGCCTGGCGTGCTTCGGCGACGTCGATCTGGGCCCCGACCAAATGAATACGCATGCCGGGCACGTCCCCCCCGATCTGAACATGACCGGTCAGATTCAGCCGGGGGTGATCTGCCTGCAGGCGGGCCAAATCGAATTTCAACATGGTTTCATCAATGACCAGGTTGCCATCGACTAAAATATTCTGAACCGTCAAGGGTTTTTCGAGGCGTTGGAGCACAAGCTGGGGCAATCGGAAGAACAGGCGGCTTTCAACTTTCGAGGGGCCCTGAAGATTCAGCGTCATCTGCCCGGACAGCAATCCTTCGGCCCGATCCAAAAGGCGGTTCAATCCCATTGTATCGGTAAGGACCTCCGTATTCAGATCCGTGAACCAGAGTATCAACTGTCCGGTCAGCGTGTTGGCGTCCACGGTACCGTTCAGCCGCAAAGTGCGCCCGATGTTTGATTGACAGTCCAGCTCGATGTGAAGCTTCTGGGGCGGCAGTGTCAGACGGGCATCGATATCATGAAAGGACAGCGACCTGGAGGAGCGGTCAGCGCCCAAACCTAACCGTCCATCGCGAATACGAACGCGGGATTCAGGCGCGTGGGCCATCAGCCATTGCATTCCGCTGCCCATGCGATGGCTCATTCCCGTCAGCAGGGCGCGCAGATGTTCGGCGGTCAGTTGCGTCGCATCCACTTTCGCCGCCCCTTCGGCCTCACGGGCGATGGTCGCCGCCAGCTGCACATCGGGTCCGAGGATCTTGATTTGGCGGAATCGGATTTGACCGGATAAAATGGGCTTGAGGGCGGGGTGTATTCGGATCTCCCGCCAGCTTCCACAGACTAATTTGGGAATTTCCAGCTTTCCTGCAGGTACGATCAAATGCGGGGCCGGAAAGAGCCGCAGATGGATGGCGCCCGTGGAAATCGATCCGCCCGTGGCCTTGTGGAAGGCGCTCTGCAGATCGTATTGATTGAGCCAGCGTTCGAGCATCACCGGGACGACCAGTATAACGATACTGCCCATCAGCAGGGTGAGAACGGCGGCAACGGCGAGAATGCGTTTTAAATTGGACGAGATTGGCATACGCGTCTTTAAGGCTCAAGCGGCAAAAACGGATGGATTTGACCGCTTTCAAGCCGGTGGATTTGGAGAACGGCCATTGCTGTTTGGTCGCCTGCCAGTAATTGTTTCGATCGAATCTTGGAATCGCACCCTGGGGCAATGATGCCCGGCCAGGGGGGGGCATAGGAAAATAATTGTATCCTCTTTAATCAGATAACAATCAATAAGTCTTTAGGGTCTCCTGCGCAAGGCGCCCTGTTTCTGGAAGAAAGATGGAGGCTTGAACGCGCAGCGTCAGAATACCGTACCGGTTGCCTGGATAAGGCCGATTTTACCCGGGGCTCAAAATGTCTCAAATGCGAATCCGTTCAGGACGGTGGTTTAAAAATAAGCAGCCCGGCCTCCTTTGGGGAGACCGGGCTGCTTACTCGTCACAATTCGTCGATTATCGACTTATGAGGAGGAGGGGATGGGGGGCATTTGGAGGGAAGGTCATTGACACAGGGTTCGGCATTAAAACATGACCTTCAATCTCAGACAGGCGGCATAGGCATTCAGAGACGCCCCGCCATCCCCACGAACAGGTATCCAGTTTGAATCCGGCGCCGTTTCCTCAATTTCCAAACGTAAAGCATAAGGGTTATTGTTGAAAATTTCAAATGATGTCGGGTTGTTTTGCACCAGCTGGGAATAATACACGCTTTCGTTCAGAGCGGCCGGGCGCATCGGTATTAACCCGCTCAGAGAGCTGCAGCCGATGGTACTCAAACAAACGGCCGTTATCAAAATGAAGTTCAGTGTTTTCATCGCTATCTTCTTCTTGGTTCAGGTTCTGATATGACATATAAACAATTTACATGCCAAGATTACAGACTCGTTTTCAACCAACGGAATTCATAGATTAAAAGACAATTACAGCGTATTTTAAGGACATTCATTGCTTGACGCTGTTGCGATATTTAAATATAATATGATTAAATATAGCTAAAAAGGTTAAAAATCCCCATGCGCCTGAACATCGATTTATTCCGCTCCCTCTCCGCGGAGCTCAATCCCGATCACCTTCAGCGCAAGTTTCTTGAAACCCTGCTGGAACTGCAGAATGTCGGTCGGGGATCTATCTGGATCGAGAAAGACGACCACTATCTCTGCGTGAAAGCGGCCGGTCGTCAAAGTGAAGCCATCAGCGGTGTCCGCATACCCGTTGACGAACCCAGCATCGTCGGATGGGTTATCGAGAATGGCAAGATGACCATCGCTGAACCGGAGAAGGATGGCCGCCACTATCGTGCGGCCGAAAAAAGCCTCGATGTGAAGAGCAGCTTGATTTTATGCTTTCCACTTTTTCTGCGGGGCGGGACGGTTTACGGCGCCGTTCAGATCATCGACACGGCGCCCGGCCAAACCCGGCTGAATCTCAAAGCAAACTACCTCGATGAAATACAGGAACTCATTGATATCGGCTCGGTGGCTCTCAGCAATGCCGTGATTTACCAACGAAAACTGGAAGAGACCGAATCCCTCAAGCACACGCTGCAGCAAATCCAGGGGCAACCGGTCCTGATCGGTCAGAGTTCTGCGTTCCAAAAGGCGCAGGCACTCATGGAGGAATATGCCCACACCGATTACCCGGTTCTGGTTACGGGCGAAAGCGGCACCGGCAAGGAGCTTTTCGCCAAACAGATCCACCAGTTGAGTCGCCGCAGCAACAAACCCCTGATGGTCCAGAACTGCAGTGCCATTCCGGAAACCCTTCTTGAAAGTGAACTGTTCGGATACACCCGGGGTGCTTTTTCCGGCGCCGTCAAAGACCGTATCGGCCTGTTCGAAGCCGCCGACGGCGGAACGCTCTTCCTGGACGAAATCGGTGATATGCCGCTGAATCTGCAAGCGCGCATTCTACGGGTCATCCAGGACGGGGAAGTAAAACCGTTGGGATCCAACCGGGTCAAACAGGTCGATGTGCGCATCGTGTCGGCCACCCACTGCAACATTCAGCAAATGGTGTCAGACGGCCAGTTTCGGGAGGATCTTTTTTATCGGCTTTCCGTTCTACCGCTAAAAGTACCGGCTCTGCGTGAAAGGCATGAGGACATTTCGCTATTACTGCGGCACTTCATGAATCGCGAGGCGGCAAGGATGGCCACCGCCCCCAAACAATTGGCACCGGACGCACGGGACCTTCTTTTGACCTATGGCTGGGGCGGCAACATTCGGGAACTTGAAAATTTCGTTCGCTATATTCTGGTTACAACGGAAACAGCCCTTATCACCAAAGCGCACCTTCCCGCCCACATGACCGGGGTCGGGCAGCGCCGCCGACGCAACGATGTTCCGCGCCTCCCCGACCGGCCTTTCGTTTCCGATGAGGACCTGGAGAAATCGGACAACCTGCTTTTTGGAAATCGCACCTGGGAGGACGTCGAGCGCGAGTATATCCTTTATCTGATGGATATCCATCACTGGAACATTGCACAGGCGGCCAGGGGGGCTGCGGTCAATCGATCCACGTTTGCTTCCCGTATGCGACGGCTTGGTATCCGTAAACAGACGTGAACCCGGGAGCCCGGCAAACATGTGTGGAAAAACCACATGGAGGCGACCGCCACCACGGCATAGATCCCGGAAGAGAAGTTTGCAGGCCGCCCCACTTCTCATCGACGCAAGTCGGGGGCGGAACCATCAGATCTCAGCGTCTCCGGCAAAAGATTAAATGGGAAATAGCCTTGAATCAAACAGAGCAGACCGGGACAAATCCGAAACCGCCTTGGCCCGCAATTTTCAAGTCCTTGTCGATTGTACCCAATTTGAGATTGACAGTCATCGCCAGGAGGCATATTTTAGATATTCGGTAAAATCACAAAAAGCATCCCGGAAAGGAAACAGCATGCCGGTTTACGAATTCGAGTGCCCCAATGGCACCATCACCGAAAAACTTGTCAAAATGGGTACGAACTCCGTCAAATGCCCGGAGTGCGGCCGCAAAGCCAAAAAAATCATATCGCAATGCAGCTTCGAATTGAAGGGCGGCGGCTGGTACGCAGACGGCTACGCATCCAAAGGCGGTAAGAAATAGGCGTGCTATCGCCGAATCCGGCCGCGACGGGAGGAGTTTTATGCCCCTTTACGAATATAAATGCCGCCACTGCAACACCGAGTTCGAATGCCTGGTGCTGTCATCACGGGAAAGCGAACCCGAATGCCCCTGCTGCCATAAAAAGGGCGTCGACAAACTGATGTCGGCCGGCAGCATCAGGCCCCGTGGCATCCCCACCGGCGCCGGTGGTTTTGCCCCACCCGCCTGTGCCCCCAGAGGCGGGTGAAAGATTTGAATTCCCCTGGTCAGGGGAAAATACGAACCCAAGGCTTCGCAAAGATGCCACGAGCGAAGGCTGCCACCCTTTTCTGATTTAAAACCTGCCCGAGCAAACCACCCAGCCGAGGTGCCGCCATGAGCGAAATCCGCATGACCACCGAAATGCGAACCGATTACGATTGTGAAATCACCGGCTTGCCCGCGCAGCGCTGGGGCGAAGCGGTTTTCGCCATTGATGGCCAGGAACTGGCCATCGAGGTCAGCGTCGAAAAGGAAGTGATCGTGGCCGTGATGGCCGGTGAAGACGCCATGTGGAAGGGTACCCTGGAAGGATTCAAACACCTGCTTCGCAGTGCCGTGGCCAAGGATTGACCACGATTTAACGACCGTGCGCTTCGCTTTGACAGACATCGTGAGGCCGTATCCGGAAACCATGGCCATCGGGAAAGCAGCTGCTTTCCCGTTTCATTTGGTCTTGCCGCCATTCCTGTCGAAACTTTTTCCCTTCTTATCCCCCATAGTATGATTTTCACACCGCATCCATTTCGATAACGGCGGCGCTGCCCCCATTTTATTGTTGACCGCATATTAAAAAAAATATAACGATCATTTTTCGAGCGGTGCTCGATAATAGATTGAGAACCGTTTTGCCACATTCGAAAATCGTCCGGATATCATCGGGAGGAACCACAGTCATGTATGAGGATTTAAAAGGAAAAACCGCTCTTATCACGGGAGCCGGCAAGAAAAGCGGCATAGGATTTGCCATTGCTGAGAATCTGGCGGCCTGCGGATGCCATCTCGTGTTAGCCGATCTCGGCACGGAAGGACAAGACGGCGGGATCGTGGCCGCCGGTTCGGCCACGGAAATGGAAAAAAACGCGGCCGACTTAAAATTGCGCTTCGACATTCGCGCCCTGTCCGTCAGCGTCGATGTGACCTCCAACGCTTCGATCCGGAAAATGGTGGCGGCCGTCTCCTCCCACTTCGAGCGCATCGACATTCTCTGCAATAATGCCGGGGCGGTTTTCGGGGTGCCCAATGCCGTTCACACTTATCCCGAGGCGGACTGGATGAAAACCATCGATGTCAACCTCCACGGCGTTTTCCGTGTTACCCGGGCCCTTCTCCCGCTGATGCTCGGCCAACCGGCCGGCATCATCAACACCGCCTCCCGGGGCGGCAAGGTGCCGCCGCTCTTTAACGGGGCCTACGCGGTGGCCAAAGCCGGCGTCATCATGCTCACCAAGGTCATGGCCAAAGAACTTGCCGGAGTCGGTTTCCGGGTCAATGCGGTCTGCCCGGGTCAGATTCAGACCGATCTGGAAGACTGGCGCGCGCCCCTTGAAGCCGAATTCAGGGGACAGACCGTCGAAGAACGCAATGAAGCCATGCGCCGCACTATACCGCTCAACCGTGTCGGAACACCCGATGAAGTGGGCAAACTGGTGGCCTTTCTGGCATCGGAAGCCTCCGCCTACATCACAGGCCAGGCCATTAACGTCACCGGTGGACAGTTGATGGAAATATAGAACCATCAAACCGATCGGCAATACCTCAAACAACAAGGGAGAATCCCATATGGATACGATACAGGGTGGCCAGATCGTGGCCGAAGCGCTTCTGGAACGCGGGGTTGAATACATTTTTACCCTGAGCGGCGGCCACATTACGCCGATTTACCAATATCTCGAAAGCTCAAGCATCCAATTGTTTGATACGCGCCACGCGCAGGCCGCCCTTTTCATGGCCGAAGCCTGGGGCAAGATGACCCGCCAACCGGGTGTGGCCATGGTCACGGCCGGCCCGGGTTTTACCAACGCCCTGACCGGGGTGGCCAGCGCCTATTTCTCCAATACGCCGCTGGTGATGATTTCCGGTTGCGTGGGACTGGACCACAGGGAAAAACTGGATTTACAGGACATGCGCCAGGCCCCGGTCATCGAACCGATGGTCAAGCGCGCTTTCGTCTGCCACAAGCCTGAGCGGGCCGCCGAATATGTGGACCTGGCCTTCCGTACCGCCGCCAGCGGT
>JAERRP010000584.1 GCA_016735415.1 Desulfobacterales bacterium
CAATACCATGTGGACTAATTAAAATGTACTGAGCAAAATGTAAACAATCAAAGTCTCACACAAGTCTCGCAACTTTATGTTCATGTTTCCTTTTGTCTTAAGGCAATCAGACCATGGAATAATCTGTACACTGGTGGTCATGGTCATGTGATTCGCATGTTTGTTCTGCTTCCCCTTACAAGGTGTAACATATAGCACAAGACCAAGGCATGGCACAATGTGTATCAACTCTTATCGCCACCCCTCCAACCACTTGCTTGAGCGGTGACCCGTCCCATCCCAAATCCAGTTTGTGGGACGAGCTCACCTTCGATTGTTGTGGGCCAGGTCCGATGACGTCAGATGCGATTTGTGTCGTGCCGGCTATTCGTGGCGGCCTGTCGAATGTCAGTGGGGCCGTGGCATTTGAGATGCGAGATTTGGATGGATGACTATTCGTTGCCGGTGAAAGCGCGTTTGATTCAGGGCATCGACCGGCCTGGCACAGATCTCAGGATAGGATCGTTTGGAAATATTGCAAGGCACAAGGTCCTAAAACCCCCGAAGCGCGAAGAAATCTATTCCAACCGCCCTAGCGGCGGATCAAGATGGTCCTTGACAATTTTAAGTCGTTAAACTTAATCTCGTCTCTCGAATTCATCAGGATGCACCTATACTTGGGGGGCCGTCAACGCCGATGGCGGTCTATTCTTCGCAATCATACCTGACTTGAATTCGGCCCGGTGCGCTTTGGCCACGGCCGAGGACCATCGGGAGAGCCATCCCATGCGGCCGCATCGATACCGGAATCGGCGCCGGTTGGCATCCATCTGTTTCGAGCCGGATGGGCAAAACTCCCCCGGCCTACCCATAAAGTAGACCTGCAACGGTATTTGGTCACCAACGCTTTATTCCGCCGGCCATTCAACACACAAGGAGGAGTTGATGAATTTACAGAAAGCCAACGCCAACGACGCCCTGCAAACCAAGAACCGCTCGCGTAATGTTGCGCCCCAGTCCGGAATCTGCAGCCGCTGCCTGGATGGCTGCAAGGGCAACTGCGATCTCTTCCAGGCAACTTTTCGCGGGCGCGAGCTGCTCTATCCCCAGCCGTTCGGCAGCGTCACCGCCGGAGCCGATAAAGACTACCCCGTGGATTACTCCCATCTCAACATCATGGGTTACGCCCTGGGAGCCAAAGGCGTTCAGCCTGATCCGGATCTGGCCACCTTTCCGGCGGTCAACACCGAGACCGCTTTCGGGGTGACCCACAAGGTGAAGATGAAACTCCCCATTTTCACCGGCGCCCTGGGCAGCACCGACATTGCCCGTGACAACTGGGAGCACTTTGCCATCGGCGCGGCCATCAGCGGGATCAGCCTGGTCTGCGGCGAAAATGTTTGCGGGGTCGATCCGGAACTGGAATTCGATCGCAACGGCAAAGTGGCCAAATCGCCTGAAATGGACCGCCGGGTGGAGTGCTACCGTCGCTATCGCGAAGATTACGGCGACATCCTGGTTCAGTTGAACGTGGAGGATACCCGCAACGGGGTGGCCGAATATGTCATCGAAAAACTGAACGTGGAAACCATCGAGCTCAAATGGGGCCAGGGTGCCAAGTGCATCGGTGGTGAAATCAAGGTCAATTCCCTGCAACGGGCCATCGAACTCAAGAAGCGTGGCTATATCGTCACCCCCGATCCGGAGGATGCGGCCAACCAGGCCGCCTTCAAGGCCGGCCCCCTGAAGCAGTTCGAACGCCATTCCCGCCTGGGTTTCATCGACCAGGAGGGTTTCATGCGCGAGGTGGAACGGCTGCGCGCCCTGGGGGCTAGGCGGGTGACCCTGAAAACCGGCGCTTACCCCATGCGCGAGCTGGCCATGGCCATCCGCTGGTCCAGCGATGCCGGCCTAGACCTGTTGACCATCGACGGGGCGCCCGGCGGCACCGGTATGAGCCCCTGGCGTATGATGACCGAGTGGGGCATTCCGGCTCTGCATCTGCATTCCATGGCCTACGAGCTTTGCGAGCGCCTGGCCCAGAAGGGCCTGCCGGTGCCCGACATCGCCTTTGCCGGCGGATTTTCCGGTGAGGACCATGTTTTCAAATCCCTGGCCCTGGGGGCGCCTTACTGTAAGGCGATCTGCATGGGACGCGCCCTGATGATTCCCGGCATGGTGGGGAAAAACGCTGAAAAGTGGCTTCGCGGTGAAGACGGCGGCCTGCCCTCGACGGTTTCCAAACACGGTTTTGCCAAAGAAGAAATCTTCATGAACTACGAAACCCTCAAGGAGAAATATGGGGCCGAGGTGGACCAGCTGCCCCTGGGGGCCATCGGGATCTACAACGTCGCCGACAAGATCAAAGTCGGGCTGCAGCAACTGATGGCCGGTTCACGCAGTTGGGGTGTCGAGTACATCAGCCGCCGCGACCTGGCCTCCCTGACCCAGGAGTGTGCCCAGATTACGGGCATCCCCTTCATTATGGATGCCTACCGGCAGGAAGCCCTGGACATCATCGACGCCTAAGGGCCTAACCCATCTCTGTCAGCGGGAGGTACATTATGACGGATGTCGTCAATTGGTTAAAGAAAAGAGATCCGCAGGAAAAGGAATTTCACCAGGCGGTCGCCAAAATACTCTCATGGGTGCAGCCGGTATTGGATCGCCGACCCGACTTTGCCCGACAGGCCCTTCTGGAACGGTTGATTGAGCCGGAGCGCAGTGTCGTCTTCCGGGTGCCCTGGATGGATGACAGCGGCCAGGTTCATGTCAACCGCGGCTATCGCGTGGAGATGAACAGCGTCATCGGCCCGTTCAAAGGGGGCCTGCGCTTTCATCCCTCGGTCAGCCTGGCAACCTTCAAAGCCCTGGCGTTTGAGCAGATTTTTAAAAATGCCCTCACCATGCTGCCCATCGGGGGGGCCCGGGGGGGCAGTGATTTTGAGCCCAAGGGCAAATCGGACAATGAAGTGATGCGCTTCTGCCAGAGTTTCATGGCCGAGCTGGCCCACCACATCGGCCCGGACATCGACGTTCCCGGCAGCGGGATGGGCGTAGGACTTCGCGAAATCGGCTACCTTTTCGGCGCCTATCGCAAACAAAGCAAGGCGCATACCGCGGTCATTACCGGCAAAGGACTGGACTGGGGCGGCAGCCAGATCCGCCTGCAGTCGACGGGATACGGGGTGGTATACTTCGCGACTGAAGCGCTGGCCACCCGCAACCGCTCTCTGGAAGGCATGCAATGCCTGGTATCGGGGTCCGGCAACGTGGCCCAGCACACGGTGGAGAAAATCATCGAACTGGGCGGCAAGGTCCTGACCGTGTCGGATTCATCCGGTTACATTTTCGACCAGGATGGCATCGATGCCGGCAAGCTGGCCTTCATCAAACGGTTGAAAAACCTCAAGCGCGGCCGCATCCGCGAATATGTGGACAAGTACTCCGAAACGCTTTATGTGGAGACCGACTTAAGCCTCGATCACAACCCCCTTTGGAATCATGCGGCCGACTGCGCTTTGCCCTGTGCCGCTGAAAACGAAATCAACAGCAAGGACGCCACCAACCTGGTGAACAACGGCGTCAAACTGGTGTGCGAAGGCGCCGATCTGCCGTCCACCACCGGGGCCATCGACATCTTTCTGGACAACAACATCCTCTACGCGCCGTGTACGGCGACCAATGCCGGCGGGGTGGCCATCGCTTCCCTGGAGATGTCGCAAAACCGTATGCTCCTCAACTGGTCGGCGGAAGAAGTGGACAACCGGCTCAAGAATGTGATGAAGAACATCCATCGCCAGTGCCTGGAGACGGCGACGGAATACGGCCAGGCGGGCAACTACGTGATGGGGGCCAACATTGCCGGATTTACACGGGTGGTCAATGCCATGTGGGACCAGGGCCTGATCTAGCGCCAGGTCCAGACACCGCTGCACGACCAGCGGGATGGGAACTTGCAGGGTGGTTAACGGCCAGGCCTGCAGAAATTGGACGGAAAGGGCCTGTCGCTATTCCTTGTAGTCCCCCCCCAGCACCAGCCGGCCAATTTGAAGCCGCTCACTTCGGGGCAGGGGAATGCGGGAATTAGCGGACCATACGATCCCTTTTTGCACGGTGCGTTCGGCCGCGAAGTGTTCATCCTTGCGGCATTTAAGACAAACCAGTGGCTCCAGATTGCGCGTGGGCGGCTGTCCCGAGAGATGGTAGCTGCAAACCGGCGTTTGGCCTTTCCGGGAAAGGCCGCAGAACTGCACGCAACCGCAATCGAGTTCCCGGAACGAAACCCCCACCACCCCGTGGTTTTCATCTACGATACGCTGGCAGATGGCATTGTATTTTTTGTTCATATTGCAACTCCCTGATCAACGCCGTAACAAATCCTTTCCAACCTGCTTGAGACGGGCAGCTGCTCTGCAGCTGCCCTTTTATAATTCTTCGGCCGCAAACAGAACAATATTGTGGTCGGCCAGCACCCGGGCCGCCCGATCCAGGTCTTCGAACTTGAAAATCATGGCGGCCTTGGTGCTGACACAATGCACCGCCGCATACGTGTATTTCAATTCCAGGCCCTCTTCCTCCAGAACAGTCAGGATACGATACAGCCCCCCGGTGCGGTCGTCCACCTCGATGGCCACGACCTCGTCGGTCTTGACGCTGAGGCCGCGATTTTTTAACACCGTGACCGCCTGGTCGGTATCGTCTACGATCATCCGCAGGATTTTGTAGGGCGTATTGCTGTGTCCGACCAGCGAATGGGCCCGGATATTGATCCCGGCCTCGTTGAAAAGCTCCGTGATTTCCTTGAAACGCTCCAACGCCCTTTCCATGAAAACCGACGTCTGGCGAATGCGCATCGCTCCCCCCTCTTGATGGAAGTAATGGAAATACCGCTTTCCCGAATATCCCCCCCCCGTGGGTTGCGGTCAGCGGGGGCCAGCACCATATTGATCCCGTATCGTTTGAAACCCATACACCTTTTGGACGGCGGAGGAAAGCCGCAGAACCGAATCGGCGTTAAGGTAGCACGCCGATCTATTTTTCACAATTTTATCTTCTTTTGGCAGGGCATTTTGAAGACGGCTCCCTGATCTGCTTTGTAGCGCATTCATAGCAAGAAAGTTCCGGTCACGCCCGGTATTTCCTGGAAGCAGCCCTGCTGAAAGGTGCCGGCGGAGGGAAAGCACCCGCGCCAGACAACCCGTCCGGCGCCCCTGCAGCCGCCAGATTTCAGTTGACACCGAAACGGGCCTTGCCGGATAATGCCCGGCGATCGGGCGATCAACCGCATGGCAGGTGGTCATTTTCCCGGGTTCGTTTCCATGTCAATTTGAAAAGCCGTCCTTACCAGCTTAACGAAACTGAATACCGATCACGGATATGGTACTGACGCCGTGCCAGCTTCCCTGCCAGGGGAAGCTTTTTTGACGGATTCGTAAAAAATCCGATATCGGCGTTACTCGAATCCCTCGTCATTGCGGCGTACGACAAGTACGCCTCATTCCTCGGAATTCGAAAGCCGTATCTCGAACCTTTTACGAATCCGTCTTTTTGATGAGCCCAACGGATTGCATGAGGCCGACCTTGAATCGTAAAACAGGGCCAAGCGACACCCGACCAGACCAATCCACCGCCTGGCGTCAGCCGCCGGAAACCCGGCGCCCCATCGACCGCTCCAAATTGTTTCTGGCCCTCGTGGCGGGTTTTATCCTGACGGCCGCCTTTCCCCGAACCGGCTGGTTCGTTTTGGCCGGCCTGGGCTATGTACCGTTGTTGCTGGCCCTCCGCGACGTCGGCCCGTGGGACGGCTTTCGCCTGGGATTGATCACCGGCCTGGTCCACGCCCTGTCGCTGTTCTACTGGATCGCTTACACCATTACCACCTATGGCCATGCCCCGATGGCAACGGCCGTCGGGGTTCTGCTGCTGCTCTGTACCTATATCGCCTTTTATACGGCGGTTTTTTCCGCCCTGGCCGTTTACGCCGGGTGTGCGCCCCGTCTGACCCCGATCGCCCTGCCGGTGCTGTACGTGGCCCTGGAATACCTTCGTGGTCATTTACTGACCGGATTTCCCTGGGGATTTCTGGGTCACTCCCAATATGCCTTCCGACCCATGATTCAGATTGCGGATATCACCGGCGTCCATGGCATCTCATTCATCCTGATGCTGGTCAACGCCACGCTCTGCTTCCTGATTCTGTGGCGCGGCGGCAAAACCTGGCAGGGGCGCCCGATCAGCCTCCAAACGGCTTCAGGGTGGGGGCTGGCCACGCTGGGTATCCTGGTGGCGACCATCACTTACGGCTATGTGCGCATCGGCCAGGTCGAGCGCTACGCGGCGGCGGCCCCCAGGGTGCGCGTGGCCGTCATCCAGGGTAACATTCCCCAGACCGTCAAGTGGGATCCCGCCTTCCAGATTTCGACCACAAAAAAATACATTCGGCTATCACTGCAGGCGGCGGCCGACCGTCCTGATCTGGTGGTCTGGCCCGAAACCGCCACCCCTTTTCACATGCACCACAATAAAGTGCTGACCGGAATGGTCAGCCGCGGCGTTCAGGCGGCCGGGATGCCCTTTGTCATCGGCAGTCCCTTCTTTATCCGGAAGGGAAAGCAGGCGGATTATTACAACAGTGCCTTTCTGGTTACCGCCGACGGGCGCATCGGCAGCCGCTACGACAAGGCCCACCTGGTGCCTTTCGGCGAGTACGTCCCGCTGCGACGTTGGCTGCCCTTCGTGGGCAAGCTGGTGGCGCAGGTGGGCGATTTCATGGCCGGCCGGCCGGGCCAGGTCCTGCACTGGCAGAACCACCGGCTGGCGCCCCTGATCTGCTACGAGGCCATTTTCCCCGAGCTGACCCGGGCCGCCGTACAAAACGGCGCCGACCTGCTGATCAATCTGACCAATGACGCCTGGTACGGCCGCACCAGTGCCCCTTACCAGCATCTATCGCTCTGTGTTTTTCGCGCCGTCGAGAGCCGGCGCAGTTTCATCCGGGCGGCCAATACCGGCATCAGCGGGTTCATCGATCCCTCCGGCAAAATTGAAACCCCCACCGGCCTGTTCGTCGATGCCATTGCAAGCCGGGAAGTGGCGACCCTCACGACCAAAACCGTCTATTCCCGGATCGGGGATGCCTTCGCCTATGTATGCCTCGTCGCGGCAGCGGCCCTGGTGATCGCGGCGAGGATGATCCCGAACCGGTAGAGCCCGCGACACCTGTCGCCGACCACGCATCTGTTTGTCCGTTTTCGGATAACCGCTTGAAGATCCACAGCGGTTGGACTATATTTACGGTTCTAAAATCAAGATCCATACTAAACATCGGCCACCGGTTTGTGTCAGCGATCGGTTCGACCGTTTTAATGGAGGTAAGGCCTATGGCTTCCGAAATCAAACAGACCCTGCAGGACGTTCGCAAGCGACTCAACCAGATCAAGGAGTATCTTTGACCTGCCGACCCTTGAACGACGTCTCCAGGAGCTGGAAAGCATTATTGCCAGGCCCGGATTCTGGGACACTCCCGAACAAACCAAGCCGCTACTGAAAGAACGCACCGCCGTCGTCTCCAGGCTGGACTGCTTCAAGACGCTTCAGCAGGACATCGACGATAACGATGTCCTGCTGGAAATGGCCCTCGAAGAGTCGGACGCGGACACCCTCGCCGAAATCGACGGTAACCTGAAGGTCATCGACGCCGGGATTGAGGATTTCTCTCTGAGCCTGATGCTCGATGGCGAAAACGACGCCAACAATGCCATCGTCTCGATCAATGCCGGGGCCGGCGGCACCGAAGCCCAGGATTGGGCCGAGATGCTGTTTCGCATGTATGTCCGCTGGGTGGAACGTCACGGCTACAAATCGGATATCATCGATTTTCAGCCCGGCGACGAAGCCGGTATTAAAAGCGTGACATTTACGGCCGAAGGGGAAAATGCTTACGGCTATCTCAAGTCGGAGAAGGGGGTTCACCGCCTGGTGCGGATTTCACCTTTTAACGCCAGCGGCAAGCGGCATACATCATTTGCCTCGGTGTTCGTCTACCCGGAACTCGACCAGGAGGTCAATATCGAGATCGATGATAAAGACCTGCGCGTCGACGTCTACCGCGCCAGCGGGGCCGGTGGCCAGCATGTCAACAAAACCAGCAGTGCCGTACGCATCACCCATTTGCCCAGTGGCATCGTGGTGCAGTGCCAGCAGGAGAAATCACAGCACCGCAACCGTGACATGGCCATGAAAGTGCTTAAATCGCGTCTCTACGAGCAGGAAATGCAGAAGCAGGAAGCCGAGATGCAGAAGGTCCACGACAGCAAGGACGACATCGCCTGGGGCCGCCAGATTCGCTCCTATGTCCTGCACCCTTACCAGATGGTCAAGGACCACCGCATCAACAAGGAAATCGGCAATGTCAACGAAGTGCTGGACGGCGGTATAGACCCCTTTATCGACGGCTGGCTTCTGTCGCAGCGCAAGGAGAGGCGTTAATGCCGTCCGGCGGCCGGCAATCTTCCAGGGTAGGTCGAATCGCAATGCCGAACACTGACGATAGCGCTCCGGATGCCGGGGCCATATTGAAGGCCTACTACCGGCCCGGATCGAAGATATATGATCTCCTGCAGCGCCACGGAGAGCAGGTGGGAGTTAAAGCACGGCGGGCGGCGGGCCGTGTCAGCCACCTCAAGCCCGACCTGGATTTCATTGGCGCGGCCGCCCTCCTGCACGACATTGGCATATTCCTGACTCAAACGCCGCAGCTGGGATGCCATGGCCGGTATCCCTACATCTGCCACGGCTATCTGGGCCGTCAGCTGCTGGAGGACCGGGGACTGCCGCGGCACGCCCTGGTTTGTGAACGGCACGTGGGTGTTGGCATCACGGTCGAAGACATCCGGACCCGGAACCTGCCTCTTCCGGCCCGGGACATGCGCCCCGTCACCATCGAAGAAAAGCTGGTCTGCTACGCCGACAAGTTCTACTCCAAGACCAACGGCCACTGCGGACGTGAGAAGACCTTTGCGGAGATCGTCCACAAGCTGAAAAAATACAGCCGGCGGCAGTCGGAGACATTCATCCGATGGGCCGGGCAGTACGAGGGCATCTTTCTGAATGCCGATGGCGGTCGAACCGCGCCACCGCAGCGGGGTAAAATTGCATTTTAACGCGTCGCTCCGATTCTGTTTTATTACCGATGACCAAACGACCGGCATCGCGCCGACCGAACAGGTCAGGGCGGCGATTAAGGGCGGGGCCACCTTTATCCAGTACCGCCGCAAGAATTTCACCGGCAGCTGGTATGAAGAAGCCGCCGCGATCTGCAATCTTTGCCGTCTCAACCAGGTTCCTTTCGTCATCAACGACCACGTGCTTCTGGCTAAAGCCGTCCAGGCCGACGGGGTTCACCTGGGCCAGGACGATGAAAAACCGGACACGGCGCGACGCATCCTGGGCCCCCGGGCCATTATCGGCATTTCCGTTTCCAACCTGGAAGAACTGGCGCGGACCGATCTGACCCCGTGCGATTACGTGGGCAGCGGCCCGGTCTTTGCGACCGGCACCAAGGCCGATGTCAAACCGGTGCGGGGACTGGCGGGACTGAAAGAAATGACGGCGCGGATTCCCCTGCCGGTGGTGGCCATTGGCGGGAT
>JAERRP010000283.1 GCA_016735415.1 Desulfobacterales bacterium
GCAACGTTTTCCGGAAGGTCTTCCAGAGCGCCCTCGGCCTCGGAGGGTTGTTCCCCCGTTTGGATTTCGCCGGTTTCCTGATTTTCTTCTTCCGCGTCCAGAACGACCTTTTGGGCAGCTTCAGGCGCAGCGTTCTCCGGAAGCTCTTCCAGTTCGCTGTCGGCGCTGGGGGGTTGTTCCCCCGGTTCGCTTTCTACGGCTTCCCGATTTTCTTCGGCAATCCGTTCTTCTTCTTCCGCATCCAGAACGGCCTGTTGGGCAACGTCGATCAACTCCTGGGCAGCTTCCTCGGTCATGTCGCGAACCTGCATCAGGTCATCAATCGGGGCAATGCTGATTTCTTCCGAAGAGAAAAAGCCCTTTTCATAGAGTGCGTCTGCCAGGCTGACGCCCACACCGGGTAAGGCGACAATGGATTCATAACCGCTACGCATGGTTTCATTGTATTTCGTTTCACTTTGGACATCCAGGTGCCAGCCGGCCAGTTTGGAGGCCAGTCGCACATTCTGGCCGCGTTTGCCGATCGCGATTGAAAGAAATTCATCCGGGACAATCACTTCCATGGCGCGGTTGGTTTCATCAATAATAACCCGTGAAATTTCCGCCGGGGCCAGCGCATTGCAGACATATTTGGCGGCATCGATATGCCAGGAGATAATGTCAATCTTCTCACCGCGCAACTCCTGAACGACGTTCTGGACGCGACTGCCCTTCATGCCGACACAGGCGCCGACCGGGTCGATATCCGAATTATTGGAGGATACGGCAATCTTGGCGCGCACGCCCGGTTCACGGGCCGCGCCCATGATGCTGACAATGCCTTCGCTGATTTCAGGCACTTCGGTTTTAAAAAGGAGTATCAGAAATTCCGGATGGGCCCGGGAGAGAATAATCTGCGGGCCGCGCGATTCGTGTAAAACATCTACGATGTAAGCGCGAATACGATCGCCGCGGCGATAGCCTTCGCGCGGCACCTGTTCGCGCACCGGAAGGACGCCTTCGGTATGGCCGAGATTGACAATGATATCGCCGCGGTCCATGCGTTGCACAATGCCATTGATGATTTCACCCCGTCGATCGATAAAATTGGCGTAAACGGCTTCCTTCTCGGCATCTTTCATTTTTTGAATGATGACCTGCTTGGCCGATTGAGCGGCAATTCGGCCAAAGGTCGACGTGTCCATCTTGGTGCCGAGACTGTCGCCGATTTCACAATCGGCGTCCAGTTTGCGCCCCTCCGCCAGGGTCACTTCGAGGGCCGGATCCTCGACAACTTCGACCACATCTTTAAATTGAAAAACTTCGATTTCGCCGGTTTCGTCACTGTACTGCACTTCGATATCAATCTTACTGCCGAATTTCTTCCGGGCGGCGGATTTAAGTGCCTCCTCCAGCGCATTTATCAAAATCTCCCGATCAATACCTTTATCCCGGCTTACTTGTTCGACGACACGTTTGATATCTGCTACGAACATTTGATTTCTCCATTATAATTGACCAGCCGTGCGATGGAAATCTCTTCAAACGGAATCACCGTTTCGGCCTGGTCGCATGCTATCCGGACCCCCTTGGCGGTGATACCGTTCAAAATGCCTCTGAAATTTTTGCGGTCGTTAATCGGCTGTACGGTCCGAATACGCGCCGCCTGTCCTTTGAATCGATCGAAGTCTTCCGGTTTGCCGAGCGGACGGTCCATGCCCGGGGAGGAGACTTCCAGGTGGTATGGTGCCAGATTCTCCAGATTGACGTCCAGTATATCGCTTAGTTGGCGACTGATGCGGGTGCAGTCGTCCAGCGCGACCCCGCCGGGCTGGTCGATGAACAGCCGCAGCACCCGCCCGGCAGATTCTCGTCGGTACTGAATGTAGACCAGTTCCAGGCCCTCATCGTGGCATAGCGGTTCAGCCAGGGCGGTCACCGCGGCGACAACCTGCTTTTCCTTCAGGAGCGCCTGGCGGCTTCCAGAGGCGGTTGGATTTTTAATTCGCTTTGCTGCCATCTGTCCGGATCTTCCCTCTGTAAAAAAAACAAAAAACGGGCTTCCGCCCGTTTTCAACTCACCCAAAACGCGTAACATAGAGTGGAACGTTATGTATTCATGCCAGATCCCAAAATAAAGAGGTTAGCAGAACCACTTCCATACATACGACGTCCCCATTACGACCTTTTATACAAAAAGGCGGAAATTGGAGCGGGCAACGAGATTCGAACTCGCGACACCAAGCTTGGGAAGCTTGTACTCTACCAACTGAGCTATGCCCGCTTCAGACCAACCTTAGTTAGTGCCCATCCATAAATGGTCTTTTTGCCTAATATCTGCGTTATGCTCAAAAAAATAATCCTCGGAATATCAACGATATGCCTGTGGTTATTTTTTTCGCAGGCCTTGATCTTACACAAAAATCCTCATTTATGGACGGACACTAGTTAGGACAAAATTAAACCTTTGTCAATATGTTTCCGCGTTCTAATCAAGGAGTTTGCGAATGGCCCGTAGCTCCCGGCAGAGGGTCTCCATTTCGGTCATCAGATTCTCGCGGGAATATCCCCGATCCGCCTGCTTGAGGTATTGCCGTGCCCCTTGGATGGTAAAACGTTTGTCGTGCAGGAGGCCTTTGATCAACAGGATGCGCTCAACATCGACTTTGCGGTAGAGCCGCTGGCCCGATTCCGTGCGGCGCGGTTTGATAGAGGGGAATTCGGTTTCCCAGAACCGCAGGACGTAGGACGGCACTCCGGCGATGTCGCTGACTTCGCCAATACGGAAGTAAAGCTTTTCCGGTATGTTTGTTGCGGATGGCATATTGCCCCGGGCCGGAAAAGGGTTTGCCACCGAGCCTCAGGTCGGCAACTGCGCCTGGAATACTTTCAGCAGTTGCGCGGTCAGGCGTCGGTGAATGGTGTTGACCGCCTCGTCTTCCAGCGTACTTTCGGATGAGCGATAGGTTACCCGTACGGACAGGCTCTTTTTGCCGGTTGGAATGGGGGGGCCGCTGAAAACATCAAATATGCGAACATCTCCCACCAGGGGTTCACCGCTGTTGTGTATGTGGGCCGGTAGCGTGTCGGCGGCCAGATCATGCGGGACAATCAGCGTGATATCCCTGGCGATCGAAGGGAACTTCGGTATGGGTTGCGCCTTAATCCGGTCAGGGATCAGGTCTTGCATGCGCATCACGCTAAACTCGAAAACAAAAGCGCTTTGTTTAAGGTCGAAGCGGCGGGCCACATCAGGGGCCAATTCGCCAAGAAAGCCGATGGTCCGATCGTTTTTGACGATCGCCGCCGCTACCCCGTCACGCAGGTAGGGGGCGGCTGTTTTTTCCGGGATTCGAAAGTGCACATTTCTGATCTGCAAGGCCTGAAAGAGGCTTTCAACCGTCCCCTTGATATCAAAAAAATCACAGGCGACCGCTTTGCCGTACCAGCCGGTTTCGGTGCGCATACCCGTCCATAAGCCTGCCAGCATCTCTTCTTCGTCCGGCTGGTCATCCTTGCCGCGGTCGATAAAAACCTTGCCCAGTTCAAAGCATCTGAAGCTTTTGACCTGCTGGGCCAGGTTGCGTTCCATGGTTTCCAGCAACCCGGGTATCAGGGTGGTTCGCATGACCCCCTGATCTTCCGTCAAAGGGTTGAGAATCTTTACGGAACGGCGCCGCGAATCGTTTTCACCCAGCAATAGCGCATCGCCGGCGCCGGCGCTGATAAAGCTGTAGTTGACGGTTTCAGTGAAGCCCTGGCCGGTCATCAATTGGCGCAGGCGCTGTTTGGTTTTCAACAAGGGATTCGGCCGGGCGCTTCCCGCCGCAATATACGGCATGCGCGTCGGGATCCGGTTATAGCCCCGGGTGCGGGCCACTTCCTCCATCAGGTCTTCCGGTTGGGTGAGGTCGACCCGAAAAGAGGGGGGGGTAACGATGATTTGATCGTCACCGGCTTCCGCCGTTTCGGTCTTAATCGCGATCGACGACAGCAGGCGGCAAATCGTGTGGCGGTCCAGCGTTGTGCCGAGCAGCCGATTGGTGGCCGTGACACTCAGCTTGATGGTTTCAATCGGCAGGCCACCGGGATGGGCATCGATCGTACCGGCAACCAGGCGGCCACGTCCCAGTTCGGCGACCAAATGGGCCGCCCGGTTCAGGGCCGCAAGGGTCCCGTCCGGGTCGACCCCGCGTTCGAACCGATGTGAGGCTTCCGTGTGCAGACCGAGTTGTTTGGCGGTTTTGCGAATGCTTATGGGATTGAAGCAGGCGCTCTCCAGAAGAACATGCGTGGTGGTCGGTTCGACTTCCGAATTCAGTCCGCCCATGACGCCGCCAATCGCGACCGGATTTTCAGCGTCGCAGATCATCAGCATGTCCGAATGAAGCCGGCGCTCTTTATTGTCCAGTGAAATAAACATTTCCCCCGGGCGCGCCCGGCGCACCACAATGCGTTGTCCGGCCAAACGGTCGAAATCGAAGGCATGCAGGGGCTGGCCCATTTCCAGCATGACAAAATTGGTAATGTCGACAATATTGTTGATGGGGCGTTGATCCACCGACCGCAGACGATCCTGAAGCCAGTCGGGCGAGGGGCCTACGGTGATATCTTCGATCAGTCGGGCGGCATAGCGCGGGCAGAGATCGGGGTCCTCAAGGGTCACGGCGGCCTTGTCCTGAATCGTCCGGCCTTCATCTCCGTCAGTGGTGTCCGGGCAGGTGAGCGTTTGATTGGAAAAGGCCGCGATCTCCCGCGCTACACCGATGATGCTCAAACAATCGGGACGATTGGGTGTCAGGTCGATATCCAGAACGTGATCCGAGAGATCGAGGGCCTCGGCCAATGAAGCACCGAGCTGCACATTTTCCGGCAAAACCCAGATGCCACTGTGGTCGGATCCCAGTTCCAATTCGGCCTGGCTGCAGATCATGCCGTTTGAAGTGACACCGCGAAGCGAGGCTTGTTTGATTTCACGCCCGTCCGGCAATACCGTTCCGGGAATCGCCAGGGGCACGCGTTGCCCTTCGTCCACATTCGGTGCACCGCAGACGACCTCAACACGATCAGTACCTGTCGACACGGAACAAATTTTCAATTTGTCGGCATCGGGATGGGGACGCACCGTTTCCACCCGTCCGACTTTCACGGTATGCAGGTAGCGGAAGCGATCTTCGACCGTATCGACCTCCAGGCCGGCCATGGTCAGTTTCTCGGCCAACTGCTCGGCGCTGTCGAACAGCGGGACGTATTCATTCAACCAACTCAGACTGACTTTCATGCTAGAACTGCCTCAGAAATCTCATATCATTGTTGAAGAATTTGCGAATATCGTCAATTCCGTATTTGAGCATGGCGATGCGTTCAACACCCATTCCGAAGGCAAATCCGGTGAAACGCCCGGTATCGTATCCCACGCTGCGGAAGACATTGGGGTGCACCATGCCGGAGCCCAGGATTTCCAGCCATCCGGACTGACCGCATACGCGGCAGCCTTTACCGCGGCACATAACGCACAGAATGTCGACTTCCGCACTGGGTTCGGTAAAGGGGAAAAAACTGGGGCGAAAGCGTAGTTCCGTCGCCGCGTCAAACATTTCGTGTACAAAGGCGGTTAAGGTGCCCTTGAGGTCGGCAAAGGATACGTTCTCATCCACCAGCAGGCCTTCAACCTGGTGGAACATGGGGGTGTGGGTCAGGTCAGAATCGCAGCGGTAAACTTTGCCCGGCGCAATGATGCCCACAGGCGGGGACTGTTGTTCCATGACCCTGATCTGCATGGGGGATGTCTGGGTGCGCAGCACGATGTTGTCAGAAATATAGAAGGTGTCCTGCATGTCCCGCGCCGGATGGTATTTGGGGACGTTGAGAGCCTCGAAATTGTAGTAATCGGTCTCCACTTCGGGGCCCTCGGCCACGCTGAATCCCATGCGTTCAAATATACTGCAGATTTCCTGTGTTATCCGGCTGATCGGGTGGATTGTCCCAGGGGGGCGGCGGCGTCCGGAAAGGGAAATGTCGACCCATTCGATGTTTTCCGGAAGCTTGTGGCGGACACGGTCCCGGGCCGTTTGGGCGGCCGCTTCGAGCGATTTTTTTGCCTTGTTGGCCTGCTGGCCTGCGGCGGCGCGTTTTTCCGGCGGCAATTTGGCGATATTACGCAGGCAACCGGTCAATTCCCCTTTGCGCCCCAGAAAGCGAGTGGCAACCGATTCTATTTCCTTCTCATCCTTTGCCGCTGCAAGCGCCTCAAGGGCCGCTTCGTGGATCTGGCGTATTTCGTTTTTCACTTTAGAGACTCGGTTTATTGTCGAAACGAGTTCGCTATCTGCAAAAAAGGGGACACGCGGCCCATCCTCAGCCGCTGGTCCCCTTGGCAGAAAAATCGAGGTTAGATCTGCTGAGAGGCCAGTGAAGCAATCTGGGAAAAACCGGCCGGATCGGAAATGGCGAGATCCGCCAGAACCTTGCGGTCCAGATCAATTCCGGCTGTTTTGAGCCCATTCATCATGCGGCTGTACGATAGGTTGTTCATGCGGGCGGCCGCGTTGATGCGTGCAATCCACAAACGTCTGAAATCACGTTTGCGCACGCGCCGGTCCCGATAGGAATACATGAGGGCCTTGTCGACGGCATCTGCTGCGGTACGGATCAGCTTGCTGCGTCCGCCCCGAAATCCCTTGGCCAGCTTCAATATCTTTTTACGTCTTCTACGGGCTTTGAACCCTCTTTTTACTCGCATGGTTTCTCTCTTTCATTGCGGCCCCGCTTATGCCATCTGCCTTGGTTGTATCCACAGGGGCTGCCACTGCGGCCCGATCCGCTACAGTCAATGCCCCCGGTATCACCCGTTGGGCAACAGCAGTTTAATTTCTTTGATATTGGTTTTGTCGCTAATTTGGCGCCGGCGCAATGCGCGTTTGCGCTTGCGCGATTTTTTAGTCAGAATGTGGCTGGCATGCGATTTGGAAAACACGAATTTTCCGGTCCCCGTTTTTTTGAACCGTTTGGCGGCGGCCCGATTTGTTTTGATTTTGGGCATGTTGCGTTTCTCCTCAAATAGTAGTCGAGCTGGATGCACTCGCTGTGTCGGCGATTTAATATTCGGACGCGCCGATGGCGGCCACATAAAAAGCAGTGGCGTGGCCATCTTCGAACAGGGCCCACGCCAGCTCAATCGAAGCAATCATGTTCGGCAACCACAATCACCCACCCGCGGGTGATGATCTTACTTTGATCGGGATGCCGCAAGTAATAACGGCTATTTCGGCGAAAGCACCATCATCATGGTCCGGCCTTCAAATTTGGGGTACTGCTCGACCACGGCGATTTCTTCAAATTCAGTGGCAATGCGCTGGAGCAGTTCCCGGCCGCGATCTGAAAGGGTAATTTCGCGGCCTCGAAAAAGCACGGTAACTTTGACCTTGTCCTTTTTGCCAAGAAATTTTCTGATATGGCCCATTTTAACATTGAGATCGTGATCGCCGGTTTTAGGTCGGACCTTGATCTCTTTGACCTGGAAAGTGGTCTGTTTTTTCTTGGCCTCCTGTTTTTTCTTGGTCTGTTCGTATTTGTATCGCCCGTAGTCCATAATTTTGCAAACCGGCGGATTTGCATTGGGCGAAACCTCCACCAGATCAAGGCCCAGGTCAGCTGCCGTGGTCAGCGCCGTTTCAATCGGTACGACGCCCATCTGTTCTCCTTCGGGGTCGATAACCCTGACTTCCCGGGCCCGGATCTTCCGGTTGATATTTACCATATCCGATCGGTTTGGCCGAAATGGTCTTCTTGGCTGAGCTATACTTTCACCTCCCAACTGAAAACGGGGTTTATCGTACCAGACGGCCGGGGTTTGGGGGCCTGTGGCCGCCATCCCCTCCGAATTGCTAAGGGGATATCTCCGGGGGGCTGAACGAAAAGGTTTCCGATCATAAAGATCGGGAGAAGGCATATATAGCACAAACTTAAGAAATGCAAGCAAAAAATGCAAGCAAAAAATGACGTTTTTTACCCTAATCCCCCGCCTGGAGAGCCCGGCGTTGGAAGTTGTCTCAGTTTTTGGCGGGCGCCAATTCCTGGGAAAGGGTGTAACCTGCGAGCAGGCTGCCCCGCCAATAGTCGTTGTCCGGGTCGGCGAAAAAGGCTTTAAACCGGGCCAGGCTTTCCGGGCGCAGGATACCCGCAATGACCCGGGGTCGGCGCCTGCGGTAGAGCGCTGGCAGGCAATTGAAATCACAGGCCGTCCCCCCGCCCATGACATCTTCGTAAGCGTAGACGATGGTGCCGATGCCGGCCAGCATGAGCGCGGCAAAACACATCAGGCACGGCTCCATGGTGCAATACAGTCGCAGATCTTCTGATTGATATTTATCCGGGAGCTTGTTCAACCGCCCTAAAACAACCATTTCAGCATGATCCAACTCGTTGCGGTGATCCGCGCGACTGCTCTCGCGGGCCCCGCTCACAAGGATGCGATTGCGGTGGACCAGAATGCAACCGACCGGGAATTCTCCCCGGGCCATGGCCTTATCGGCTTCTGCCAGGGCTTGGTGCATAAAGTGGTCATGATCCATTCGATTCTCCGAAAAAGCCGGGGGGACGGTTTTGGCGTTACGGGGATTCAAATTCGCACACCGTGTCGTCACAGGGACAGCGCCCGTCAACTTCATAAGCCAACAGAATGCGGGCGGCCATTTCCGATTGTTTGCGGTTAACACGGGGGAATGGTCGTCCCTGCAAATGCTTTTCGAGGGTATGGCGATCCCAGATCCCATGAAGGCCCTGGCTTTTCAGGGTCCGGTCCGCGTTGTCCAGCCAATGCGCGTCTTCACCGTTGGTGACGAGGCTGAAGGGAATGGCGTACGGCGCCAGAAGCCGGGCGGCCGCAAAGGCCACCTGATGGCGCGTAACCAAAGATCCCGGAGCGTATTTCACCAGCAAAACGATGCGATCCTTGTTTCTTACGATGAAATCCAGCCGTATCCGCGCCGATTTGGTGTCGACCTGCAGGTCGATCGGAACCCGCGGCTGAATATCAGCCCGGCGATAGCCTCTTTCGTTAACAAGTAAACGGGCAATTCCTTGACGATACCGTTCATCATGGGTATCCGGGAGATGTTGACCGGTAATAAAATCGGTAAGTTCTCCCATTATGAGGTGATGACCGCCCACACATATATTCCCTTGTCGTTGACGTTCGCTTTAGTGCTTTACAATACCCGTTCAGGACGGATAATATCAAAATTTCAGCATGTAAATCCCATTTGATGCGCAATCTCAAAGTAGCGCCAACCATCAGTGGTGTAAACCATGAATCTGAGATTGTTACCGCCAAGCAGCGGTTTGGAACGTACCGATACCGTGTCCGCGGCCATTCGCGAACAGTTTGAAAACCGGGAGAAACGGTTCATGTCGCCGTTTGGCTGCCTGAGTTCCGCCAGTCGGGGGCGCCGACAGAAGGAAGCGGCCTGCCCGGTCCGGACCGCCTTTCAGCGTGACCGGGATCGCATCGTCTATTCAAACGCCTTTCGACGATTGAAATATAAGACCCAGGTTTTTCTCAACCCCCTGGGTGATGTCTATCGCACCCGGATGACCCACACCCTGGAAGTATCCCAGATTGCCCGCAACATTTCCCGGGCGATGTTTTTGAACGAAGACCTGGCCGAAGCCATTGCACTGGGGCATGATCTGGGGCATACGCCCTTCGGGCACGGCGGTGAAACCGCGCTCAAAGAAATCCATTCCCCGGATTTTCGGCACAATGAACAGAGTTTGCGCGTGGTGGATTTTTTGGAAAACAATGGACGCGGGCTCAATCTGACGTTTGAGGTTCGCGACGGCATCCTGAAACATTCCAAAGGCTTCGGAAAAGTACTGCCTGAAAATCCGAAGGAGCTACCGGTAACGCTTGAAGGGTGTATCGTTCGCTTTGCCGATATCATGGCCTATCTCAATCATGATCTCGACGACGCCGTCCGCAGCGGTGTTGTCCGGGAAGACCAGGTGCCGGCGGTGTGCCTGCACGTATTGGGCAGCACCCATTCGGATCGGGCCACCACGATGATTCGTGACCTTATCGCCAACAGCCCGGCGGTGGCGGGAGCGCCTGTGCTTAAAATGAGCGACACCGTCTATGATGCCATGCTGGTGCTGCGCCAGTTTCTTTACGATAATGTCTATCGTTCGACCACGGTCCACAACGAATTCGTCAAAGCCAAAAAAATCCTGTCGGATCTTTACGGGCATTTTCTTGAAAACGAACAGGCCCTGCAGGCGGAATTGGCCGCCATGGACATGGATGGCTGCAATCATCATCGTCAACCCAGAGAACGGCTGGTCTGTGATCTGCTGGCCAGCATGACCGACCGTTATGCCATGGCCGTCTACCGGCGGATTTTTTTTCCGATGTCGGTGGTGTAGATCAGGCGCGGCCATGGACCTCAATGCAGCCTGCCAGGCCTTAGCCGGCCACCACCCGAATTTTTTCGAACGGATTATTGGCGTTTACCAGCAGATGGACGCGGCCTATGCAACGGTTGCCGGGCATTATGGTTTTACGTGCAACGGCTGTGAGGACAGTTGCTGCCTTACCCGCTTTCGGCATCACACCCTGATTGAATATGCGTATTTATTGCACGGATTTACGGGCTTGGAAGCCGCCGTTCGCACGAAGGTTTGCGCCTTGTCCTTCCAATACCGCCAAGTTTTGCAGGATGCTGAAGCCCGGGGCGCCGTTTTTCGCCACTGGTGCCCTTTGAACCGTGACGGCCGCTGCATCCTCTACGCTTTTCGCCCCATGATCTGCCGTTTGCACGGGCTTCCCCACCACTTGCGCCACCCGACCAGAGGCTTGATCCAGGGGCCCGGTTGCCACATTTTTAAGGAGCAGTGCCAAAGCGCGGCCCCCCGCCCGCTTGATCGCTCCAAGCTGTACGCCGCTTTGGCAGGCCTGGAGCGGGATGTTCGCCAGGGCACCGGTTTTAGGACCCCGATCGGCATGACGGTGGCCGACATGATTCTGGCGTTTCCATGTTCCGATTTGACGAAAAAGCCCCATGAAAACGGTTAAAAAAAATGAAATCGACCATATAGACGGCCGGCGTGTGGTCCGGGGGGAGCGTTTCCAATTTCGCTGCCATCCGGATATCGGCTGCTTCAATCGGTGTTGCCGTAATCTGAACCTCTTCCTCTATCCTTACGATGTTGTGCGCCTTAAACAGAAGCTGGGTCTTACGTCAGGGGATTTCCTGGACCGTTATACCGATCTGGTCCTGCGGGACGGGAGTCATTTTCCGGAAGTGTTATTGCGCATGGCCGAAAATGAGGAAAAAACCTGTCCCTTTCTGGATGAGGGCGGCTGTTCCGTCTATTCGGATCGACCGGACACCTGCCGGACTTTTCCGGTCGAGCACGGCCTGATGTTCGGGGCGGACGGGCGCGATCCCGAAGGGGTGAGTTTCTTTCGGCCCCCGGCGTTTTGTCTGGGTCCGCATGAAGACCGGTCATGGACCCTGGATACCTGGGCAGACGATCAAAAAGCACGTGTTTATAATCGCATGACCCGCCGGTGGGCGGCGATAAGGGCGCTGTTCCATCAGGACCCCTGGCAGGGGCAGGGGCCTTACGGTCCCAAGGGGAAAATGGCCTTCATGGCAACCTATAATATGGATGCTTTCCGAAGCTTTGTGTTTGAAAGCAGTTTTTTAAAGCGCTACCGGATTAAAAAAGATCGGATCCGCAAGATGGGAAAAGACGATACGGCCCTGTTGGGACTTGGTTTCGAGTGGGTCAAGCTGGCGGTGTGGAACATCCCTTCCAAATGGATTCGGCGGCGGTAGTCCGGGGCATGGGTTTTAGAGCACACCCGGCGGCATCGGGGCCACGGGTTCGCCGCCCAGTACATACCCGCCGTCCAGGCGCAATACCGTTCCGGTCATATAAGGGGCGTCGTTTAAGACAAACCAGACCGCCCTGGTCACATCGTTGCATTGGCCGATACGGCCCATAAGGGTATGGTGGACGAGCGCCTCCCGTTGCTTTTTGTCCAACAACCCCCAGCCGCGCGTTTCCGGCCCGTGGCGGGTTTCAAAAAGACCCAGCATGATTTCGTTGACCCGGACTTCCGGGGCTGCCGTTCGTGCCCAGCTTTCGGTCAGGGCACTGATCCCCCGCTGGGCGGCGGCATAGCCGTCATTGAAAACCGGGCTGGCCGGCCCGCTGCGCCCCACGATACCGGCGATCGAGGAAAAATTGATCACCGTTCCGCGGCCGGCGGCTTTCAAATGAGGCAGGGCCGCATCGAAAACCCAGCGTTTGGCCCGCATGGTGGTGGCGAACTCCAGATCCCATTGCTCCGGCCGGTAGGGACCATGAACGATGGGCCAGCCCCCGCGTTCGATATTGTTGATCAGAATGTCAAGCCGTCCGAAATGCCGGATGGTATTCTGCACCAGTTGCTGAGCCGCCTTGCAATCGGTGAGGTCTGTTCGGAAGATGGCATGGGCGCTGCCGACGGCATTGAAGTCGGCTTTCATCTGCGGCAGGGATTCTTCCCAGTCATGGTAGTTGAGGCCCACATGGATGCCGCGGCGGGCCAGGTCAAGGCCGATCGCCCTGCCGATGCCCTTGATGGCGCCGAGAACC
>JAERRP010000324.1 GCA_016735415.1 Desulfobacterales bacterium
GACTACAAGAAGCTCAACGCTAAGATGCTTGACGAGGTGGCGCCCGATAACCCGGTGATGTTGCACGACTGGACCAACCACCTGATTTGGGTGAACTCCGCGGCGCTTAAGGCCGCCAAGATCACAAAGGACACGCCGGACCCTGTGGCCGGCGTGATTGACCGCGACAGCTCGGGCAACCCGACCGGCACCCTCCATGATAAGGCGCTGGGCCTGATCACCGCTGTTATGACGCCGCCCAAACCCGAGGTGGTGGAAGAGCGCGCCGCGTGGATTTTTAACAAGCTCAATGAATACGGCATCACAGCGATCACGACGCCGCAGCTTGATCCCATGCGCGTGCAGGCCTATCGCAGCCTCGAGTCCAAGGGCAAGTTGACCGTTCGTATCCAGGGTAGCTGGGACTTCAACACCCGCTACGTGACCACGTCGCTCGAGGAGCAGTCGAAGACCTTTATGTCGCGCGACAAGCGCGGCGAGAACTCGCCCTTCATCAACGTCGACGGCGTGAAGATCTACATGGACGGCATACCCAACGACGCGGAGGGGGGTGCACCAATGATTGATCCCTACGCGACCGCGCCAAGCTTCGGCACCCCGAGCATCGACGAGTCGACGTTCAGCACCTGGATGCTGCGCTTCGACGCAGAGGGGCTAAAGGTCATGGCGCACGCTACCGGCAGCCTGTCGATCCGTCACTTCCTCAACGCGGTGGAGGCGGTGCGACGCGCCAACGGCAAGGGCCCGCGTCATCACATGGCTCACTCGATGCTCATCTACCCGGAGGATGTGGCCCGGTTCAACTTCGAGCGCTCGAACTTCGTCGCCGAGGTCTCGCCCTACCAGCTCTGGACCCCGGATCCGGCCGTCGGCTCCTGGGCCAGGTGGATTGGCCGTGACCGCTTCAACCTGACCATCACCCCGCTCAGATTCCTCATCGACGCCGGCGCCGTGGTGTCCTACGGCAGCGATTGGGACAACATCGCTGAGCCGGATCCATGGTTCGCCATGGAAGGCATGATCACCCGCCAGATGCCCGGCAAGCCCGAGTTGGGAAACGTTAACCTGAACCAGGGGATCGACCGTGAGATCGCGATCGAAGTCTTCACCAGGAACGGCGCGATGCTCATGGAGAAGGAGGACGAGACCGGCACCATCGAGGTTGGCAAATCGGCCGACTTCATCGTCATCAACCAGAATATCCTCGAGATCCCGGTGGAGAAGATTCACGAGACCAAGGTGCTCAAAACCGTATTGATGGGACATACGGTGTATGCGTCGAAGTAAAATTCTCGCCCTTTGCGGGATCTTCGACAGGTGTCAGGACGCATACAGGTGATTTAATCTGATACGTTTCGTACTCGTTCTCGTGCTCGTAAATTAAAATTTATCGAGGTCGAAGGACGAGTACAACGACGAGGATGGCAACTGCTGCACGCGGCACACTATGACCTGGGTCCAGGCAGGGCAATGACAAGCTGTGAATGGAACGATAAGACTGAGGAGGAATAAGTTGTCTCAACTATCAGAAAATTAAAGGGAAAGGCTCTTTAGTAATTACTATTTTCATTCTGGTGTTGCATTTAGTTGGATCATTGCATCTATTATGGGCGGCCTTTTTCGGGTATACTTGCCAATCCATTTATCGTAAATAGCAAGTATCTTTTTTGATCGGTAAATATCAGATATTACGCGATCGGCAACAAGACGAAAGTCTGCATCATTTCGTCTTACGGCGAGTGCAAAAGGCTCAAAGGAGAACACGGCAGGCTTAATCACGAAGTCCATTGGGTCAGGCTCTTTTGAAGCTATACCAATCAATACGATCTGGTCAGAAGAAAAGGCATCGATTTTCTTCTTTCGTAATGCATCGATGCCTTCATTTGCCGAATTGAATAAGACAATTTCCGCATCCGTTGATGTTTCTCGAATGAGTTGTTTCAAAGTGACTTCGGTCGTTGTGGCTTCCACGACGCCAATTTTGGTTCCATCAAAACCGGCCGAATCAAGCATTTTATTCTCTTTCAAGCCCATTAGTGAAGCGCCGGTGACAAATGTCAATTGAGTGAAGTCAACAAGTTCACTGCGGGATAGCGTTTTAGTCGTCGAGCCACATAATATGTCAAATTTCGTGTCAAGAAAAATACGGTCATACTGCCCTTTTCAATGTGCGGGCCGGCCTGTTTGGTGTATATTTTCCTCCTGCCTGAATGCAGCCGCCGCGCGTTCTACCACTCTGGAATGCATATCGACCGCAACCGATCTTGACTTTCACCGAGGTCCGTGCCAGTAGCACAAAATCTCGCAATGGCGAAGGTACTTGATGTTTGAATGATCAAAATAGGAATGCCCAGGAGGTTTAAATGCGGCCTGCGTTCATCGTCCTCTTATTCAGTACACTGATTTCGATACAATGTTCGCCGTCCATGTTAAATCTTTACCAGGGCGAGGGCGCCCTTGTCGTCTCTGCCTGCCATGAGTCGCAATATGACCTGTCCGACGTTCCGCACATCATGCGAAAACCCGGCCCTTCCCTTCCCACGCTTAAGGTTATCAATCCCCTGGATGGAGCTGTGTTTCCCCAGGACATGCCGGCGCCACGGTTCGAATGGAGCGATGCGCATTATCACAGCGTCAATTGGGTCATCACATTCTCTTCTGACGTACTGGATGCATTGTATATCGTTACCGACCGGCAGCGATGGACACCGGAGCCCTGGCAGTGGGACAGGGTGAAAATCGGTGCGGGCGAAAAACATCTTCGCGTCGAGATCCGTGGTTTCAGCCGGGACCTTGAACCCGTTTCATCGGCGATCTTCAGCCTGCGGTTTTCCAAAGATCCTGTGGAGGCCGCCCTTTTTTACCTGGAAATGCCCCTGCCTTTTTCCTTTGGAGAGCGGCATCCGGAAACATTGCGCTGGAAGATCGGCGACCCCGTTTCTTCCGCTCCCCCTCGTGTGGTAGCCCAGGGCTTGCCGACTTGCAGCAACTGCCATTCCGTGTCAAGAGACGGCCGGCTTCTCGGCGTGGACATGGACATCGACGGTGACAAGGGGGGCTATGTCCTGGTCAGGACCGAGCGGGACACGGTTGTCTCCAGGCCGGATCTGGTCAGCTGGAACAGTTTTACCGGGCCGTCGGGACGCAAGAGCATGGGGCTGTTCTCAAAAATTTCGCCTGACGGCCGTTACGTGGCCAGTACGGTATGGGAACACTCCTTCTTCGCCTATCTCGATGACGTATGGTACTCGCAATTCTTTTTTCCCATCCGGGGCGTTATCGCGGTCTACGATATCGAAAAGAAGTCATTCCAAACACTTGGCGGGGCCGATGATGAAATGTTTGTGCAGACGTGCCCCGACTGGCACCCGGATGGCCAAAGCCTTGTTTTCGCCCGGGCCAAACCGGCCCCTTCGCTGTTTAAAGCCTTGGGCGACCGCAAGGTTCTACCCACTTCTCCCGGGGACCGAATCCAGGCCCTCAACAAAATCCACAAACTGCACTTCAACCTTTACCGGAGCCCTTTTGGCCAAGGCGGTGGCGGGAGGGCACAACCCTTGAACGGAGCCAGTCACAATGGCTTCAGCAACTACTTTCCCAGGCACTCGCCCGACGGGCGGTGGATCGTTTTCACGCGCAGCCCAAACGGTTTGGCCATCCAGCCGGAAAGTGAACTGTGGATCGTACCCGCGGCCGGTGGTGAAGCCCGGCGCATGCGCTGTAATTTGAGTCCCATGAATTCATGGCATAGCTGGTCTCCCAACGGTCGCTGGCTGGTTTTCAGCTCAAAGGCCAGAGGACCTCATACCCAACTATACCTAACGCATGTGGATCGAGAGGGCCAGGATAGCCCCCCGGTGCTGTTGTCCCGTTTCAGCAGCCCAGGATACGCGTGCATGGTGCCGGAATTGGTCAACCCCGGCCTGCTGCAGGTCCGGTCTATCACCTTGGGCCAGGACATCGAAGACAGTCGTTAACCGGGCCGCAACTTTTCTTCTATGGCGATCAAACGGATGAGACCTGGTGACATGCCAATTCCCGGCGGATTTTTTGTTGACAAAAATTTAGAGATATGTCTTAAAATTGTTCGCGGCGGAAAAACCGCGGATAATTTTCCCCGGGCCCAGCCGGCCTTGTTGTTTGCGTCCATCCCCAGAAAGAGATAGGCATATAGGAGGTGCGCCGTGGAATATCCAACCCGATCGGTCTCCTTTTTAATCCCAATGGTAATGACGGCCTGCCTTGTTCTGTCAACCGCCAGCGCCTTTGCCTATGGCGGCGGCGGCGACGGAGGTGATGCCACAGGCACGTCACTCACAGGCGATTCCACCTCCGAGAACAAAACCCCGCCTGACGGTTTCGACCCCTCTTCGGATCCGGGCATGGGCGGTATCGTGAGCGATTTCGGGACGGGGGAGATGGACACCTCTTCCCAGGGAACCAGCGACGACCAGCGCAACCTTGAGGAAAAAATCAACGAAGAAGCGGGCCGGCGTGAAATCGAAGTCCAGCAGCGGCAAGAAGAGGAGGAACGCAACCGTCCGCCAACACGTATGGAGGTCTCTAATCAGGCCCAGGAATATCTGAGCAATCTCCCCCCGGAAGTCCGGCAGCAACTGACCCAACGATATACCTCGGCAGAGATTTTGACCATCAAACAATTTGGTCAAATGACTGACGCCATCCGGAACACCAAAGATCCGGAACTGCTGCATATCCTGCAACAGGGGCTCACCAATGCCCAGAACAATTTTGTCAAGAATCATAATGTTCGTCTGGCGCAGCGCCAGGCCCAGTTGCAGCGGACCAGGGAGGATGCCGAGTTTGTGGCAAAATTCATCGTAGGTGTTGGTGTCAATGTTGCGACCGCCGGCGCCGGCAAGGTCGGAATCGCAGTGAATATTGCTTACAACACCGCCGTTGGTGGTGCCAGGGGGGGAGGAACGGCGGCGGTCGCGACAGCGCTCACGAGCAAGATTCCCGGGGGTAACATCGCCGCGAATGCCGTTCGCGATGCCATCACCCAAGAGGCGGTCAATCAAGCCATCGAGCCCGACAAAGCCCACTAAGGTAACGATATGATACGATTCAATCGACAGCTTTCGTACAAGTCTGCGCCGTCCCGTCCGCAGACGTTTTTTCTCATGGCTTTTCTGGGTTTGATGATGTCCATGGGTCTGACCCGGTTGGCAGAGGCCCAGGACGATCTGGAGATTGTCAGGCGTGCCGTCCTGGTGCCCCAGGCCGTAGGCATCGCCCTCACCGGTGGTAAGGCCGACACCATCCCCGACCGGGTCGGGTTTTCCAAGCGGATACGCGCCGACGCCTATTTGGTCAGGAATGGTTTCCGGTTGGCCCGGGTTAACACCTCCTTCTATCGCGCGGATCTCCTTTTGGGATCACTGACCTTTGAGGACGATCTGGGGCGCAGGGTATGCAAAGCCTACACCATCAACTATGTATCGAAAGGTAAGGACCGCCTCATCGTCCGTAAGGCCAAGATGAACAATATCACACCGTTTATCCCGGCCCATGAAGTCTATATCGTCCCTGCTGAAAAAATGAGCCTGAAAAAGATGCGGACCAGGGCTTTCACTGATCTTCTGACCTTTGCCAGGAAGCACACGATCCAAGTTACCCAGGAGGCCCTGGACCCGGCGCCACGCAACTACCAGGTCCTAGTTTTTGACATGGATCGCCTCCACCCCAAAGACGGATGGAATCTCTTCGCGGATGAAACCATGGGCCGCTCCTGGGGTAAAAACGGATGGATGGTGGCCGGAACGACATCGAGCTTTGCCGTCAACGGCCCGGATGAAGTCATCTTCCGGGTCTTCCACGCCCGTGGGCGGGGCAGTGCGGTGGCGGGCAAGACTCTAGCCGTGGGGGCCTTTACCAATCATTACCAGCCGCCCATACCGGCCGGCCCTTCACCCGTCGTTGAGGTCACCCCCGCCATGCGGGAACTGAAGACCCGCTATGCCTCCAAGGCCTTCCCCAACCTGAACAAGGAGTAAAAGGCTGACATGAGACGCATTCAAGCGTGTATGATTTATTCGCTGGCGATGCTGCTGGTCCACACCCTGGCAGGCTGCATTCCCACGATGGTCCGCAGGACAGAGCCACCGCCCATGGCCATGTCATTCGACAGCATGCCCCTGGAGGCGGCCACCATCACTTCGGCAGTATCGATTCAAACGCTGACACCGCCTCTGGAGACGACGAGCAATGTCCGTTTTGCCGACGGTGTGAACGGTCGTTCCGAAGTGGTCATGGCCTCGGAAGGCTTCGTGTTCACGGACAGTATCCTTTACGCCTTTCGCTCTGCGGTCCATGGTCAGCGCGGGATGGTGGCCGGAATGATTGGCTATTCGGATCCCCTTGACCGCCGGGCCGAATTTCTCTACTTGGCCGAGTATGAAAAAAGCGGAGACGCATATGTGGTCCATAGCCTCAAGCTAACGCCCAAGTACGCCGCCGCGCCGCGGATGCGGCTGTTCGTAGTCGCGCGGAAGGACATGCCCCGGGAACGGCGCATCGCAACCTACGCCGATTTTGTCACTCTATTGGCCGATAAAGCCATCGGCCCGGAGGTCTACAGAAAGTCCAGCGGCATGGCCGCCTACGTCATCATCGCCATGGGCGCGGATCGTGTGGCCCCGGACGCCGAACTGTGCCTGGGCGTCTCGGCCGACAGGACTAGCATTATCTGCTACAAGGCGGACAGCAGGTTTTATTGTTACAATGGATGGCCCGTAGCAGTCCTGACCGGCGGCATGGATCCGGCGGGCGCAACGGAGCTCTACGCCAAGGTTACCTTCCGGGAAGCAAAAGGCGGGATGTTCGCTTTTACCAAGCTGCTCTGCGTCCACCAGCTATCCGGTTTTAAGGATTAAGGCCGAGGGGGCGTATCCCTACCCCAGATCCAGATCGTGGTCCGACCCCACATCGCTCTTACTGTATTCGGGGATCTCGACCACTATCTCGGGCGAAAAAGTTGACAACTTACCTATTGTCCATCCAGAAACACCGAAAAGTTAGCGTTTCCAGCGACCGAAAAATTCAGAAGTACTTCTTCTTGAAAAGTAGTTTGCCATTATGAGAGGGAAATAGGGACAGGGCGAAATAGGGACCGAAATAGG
>JAERRP010000267.1 GCA_016735415.1 Desulfobacterales bacterium
GGACCAAGAAGTAGCGAAATTAAAGACCCCCCGGATTGAATGATACACCCGGGCAGCAGGAAAGCCATCAGGAGGCAGCATGCCACGTTCGTTAAAAAAAGGCCCTTTTATCGATACTAAACTTCTAGGCAAGGTGGTGCAGGCTCAGGATTCACGGAGTAATCGCGTGATCAAAACCTGGTCACGGCGTTCGACGATCATACCGGAAATGGTGAGCCTTACACTGGCCGTGCACAACGGTAAAAAATTTATTCCGGTATTCGTGACGGAAAACATGGTCGGGCATAAGCTGGGTGAATTTTCACCCACCCGGACGTTCTACGGTCATGCCGGCGATAGAAAATCCAAACTAAGGAAGTAATTTCAAGGAAAAGGGATGGCGGCAATGGAGGTCAAAGCGGTTGCAAAATATATGCGGATTTCCCCGACCAAGGTGCGCAAGCTTTCCGGTGCGGTCAAGGGAAAGCCGGTCGAGTTGGGGATTGAAACTCTCAAATACATGCCGCAGAAAGCTGCCGGGATGCTTGAAAAAATCGTTCGCTCCGCGGTGGCCAATGCGGATCAGCAGGACGATATTGATGTCGACGACCTGATTATCCAAAATGTGATCGTCGATCCGGGTCCTACCCTGAAGCGTTTTCGGGCCCGTGCGCGCGGCCGCGGCACGCGCATCCTCAAGCGAACCAGTCATATCACGGTGATTTTGGCCGAGGAATCGGCTTAACGAAGGAGGTAGGATCTTGGGTCAGAAAGTTAACCCCATTGGGTTGAGATTGGGCATCGTCAAAACCTGGGACTCACGCTGGTATGCCGATAAACAGTATGCTGAATATATTCTTGAGGATCACAAGATTCGGCAGTTTGTCAAAAAGAGGCTCTACCATGCCGGTGTCTCCCGTATCGAGATAGAACGCTCTTCCAAGCGGGTACGGCTGCGGATCTACACCTCCCGACCGGGCATCGTGATTGGTAAAAAGGGCGCGGAGATCTCGCAGCTCAAGATCGCGATCGAAAAACTGACCTCCCATGACATCATGATCGATATTCAGGAAGTGCGTAAACCCGAAATCGAAGCCCAGTTGGTGGCCGAAAACGTGGCCATGCAACTGGAGCGGCGCGTTGCCTTTCGACGTGCCATGAAGCGGGCCGTGACTTCGGCCATGCGTTTCGGTGCCCAGGGTGTTAAAATTGCTGCCGCCGGGCGCCTGGGCGGTGCCGAGATGGCACGGTCCGAATGGTATCATGAGGGCCGGGTGCCGCTGCACACTTTGCGGGCCGACATCGATTACGGTTTTGCGGAGGCCAAGACGACCTACGGCATCATTGGTATCAAAGTTTTCCTTTTCAAAGGCGAAATCTTGAAGAAAGACGCCGTTGCTGCTGGCGGCAACTAATCCATAGGAGAGTGCGGACATGCTGAGTCCCAAAAAGGTTAAATTTCGTAAACAGCAGAAAGGCCGTATGCGAGGAGTGGCCCGGCGCGGAGGAACACTGGCCTTCGGCCAATACGGTCTGCAGGCGGTTGAATGCGGGAAGGTCAGCGCCAAACAGATTGAAGCGGCCCGTATCGCCATGACCCGGCACGTGAAAAGGGGTGGTAAAATGTGGATTCGCATTTTTCCCGACAAACCCTTTACCAAAAAACCGGCCGAAGTCCGTATGGGTAAGGGTAAGGGCTCACCTGAAGGCTGGGTCGCCGTTATCAAACCCGGGCGTATTATTTACGAGATGGAAGGGGTTTCGCGTGAAATGGCCAAAGAAGCACTCCGACTTGCGTCTCACAAACTTTCGGTCAAGACCCGGTTTGTGGAGAGGAGTGAATTGTCATGAAGGTCAACGAGATCAGAGACATGGATTCGCAGGAGCGCAGCCAGAAACTGGCGGAACTTGAGGAGGCCCTGTTCAACCTGCGTTTCCAGCACGGAACCGGTCAGTTGGAAAATCCGCGCAAAATCATAGCAACCCGGCGTGATATTGCTCGCGTCCAGACAATTATCCGCGAAGCGATGTTAAATCCTAACCCGACGAGTGAAACTTAATGGCCATGAAAGACAGAGGCATGAAAAGACAAGTGGTGGGGACCGTCATCAGGAATAAAATGAACAAGACGGTCGTGGTCAAAGTGGAACGGCTGGTCAAACATTCAATATACCACAAGTACATCCGCCGTCGATCCCGGTTTGCGGCGCACGACGAGGCCAACAGCTGCCGGGTCGGCGACAAGGTGATGATCACCGAATCCCGGCCGCTCAGTAAAATGAAGAAATGGCGGGTCAGCAAGATTATCGTGAAGGCGGTATAAGCTACATAAGGATTACTGACAATGATTCAGGCAGAAACAAGACTCACGGTGGCAGATAACTCCGGGGCCAAGCAGCTTTACTGCATTAAAGTCCTCGGGGGGTCGCGCAGACGTTACGCCAGTGTCGGCGATATCGTCGTTGTGTCCGTCAAGGAAGCCATTCCCAATGCCAAAGTTAAAAAGGGCGAGGTGATGAAAGCCGTGGTGGTGCGGACCAAAAAAGAGATTCGTCGTGCGGACGGCTCTTACATCCGGTTTGACGACAATTCGGCGGTTCTGGTGAACCCCAACCGGGAGCCCATCGGAACCCGTATCTTCGGTCCGGTGGCGCGCGAACTTCGCTTGCGGGGCTTTATGAAAATCGTTTCGCTGGCCCCCGAAGTATTGTAACCGCTTTCGCGCCTGTGGAGAACGACACCCAATGGTAAAAAATACATCGCATATCAAGAAAAATGACAAGGTCAAGATCATTGCCGGGAAAGATAAAGGCAAGATCGGCAAGGTCCTCCGCGTGCTTCCCAAAAAGAAACGCGTTCTGATCGAAAATATTAACATCGTTAAACGCCACCAGCGCCCCAGTGCCCAAAACCGACAGGGCGGGATTGTCGAAAACGAAGCCCCGATTCATTGGGCCAATGTGATGCTGATGTGCAATAAGTGCTTGAAACCGGTACGCATTGCCATGAAGCGTCTGGACGACGGTAAGAAAGTGCGCTTCTGCAATAAGTGTGAGGAACTCATCGACGGTTAGAATGAGTCCCCGGAGGGATATGATGTCTGAACTGAAACAATTTTATGAAACGGAAGTCGTCCCTAAGCTGATGGAGACCTTCGCTTTTAAGAACCCGATGCAGGTCCCGCAGCTCGATAAGGTTGTTTTGAACATGGGGTTGGGTGAGGCCATCCAGAATATCAAGATCCTGGATTCAGCCGTCGAAGAATTGAAGGTGATTGCGGGACAGAAACCGGTTTTTACGCGTGCCAAGCGCTCCATTGCCGCATTCAAGCTTCGTGAAGGCATGCCCATCGGCTGCATGGTCACCCTGCGACATGCCAAGATGTATGACTTCTATACTAAACTGGTCAACATCGCGCTTCCGCGTGTCCGGGACTTTCGTGGGATTTCTGGCAAAGCCTTCGACGGTCGCGGCAACTATTCGCTGGGGATCAAGGAACAACTTATTTTCCCGGAGATCGACTACGACAGGATCGATAAAATCAAGGGTCTGAATGTTACGATCGTAACAACGGCCACAAATGATGCCGAAGGCAAGGAACTCCTGAAATTGATGGGGATGCCTTTTCGCAACTAAGGCCGCCTGAGCGGCTGGCTCAGAGAGTCCCGCACGGCCCACAAGGAGGATACGTTGGCTAAAACAGCGCTTAGAAACAAGGCCCAGAGAAAACCCAAATTCAAGGTGCGCGCCTACAATCGCTGCCCCATCTGTGGTCGGCCGAGAGCCTTTATGCGCAAGTTCGGCATCTGCCGTATCTGCTTTCGCAACATGGCGTCTCAGGGCAAACTTCCGGGTGTTACCAAATCCAGTTGGTGACGGACGACCGGACGGATAACGCGAGCCGACCCATTCGACAAAAGGTAGAGATTAAACGGAGATTAAAATGGCGATAAGCGATCCCATTGCGGATATGTTAACCCGAATCAGAAATGCCGTAAAAGCGAAGATGAACAGCGTCGATGTCCCTGCTTCCAAGCTGAAAATCGAGCTTGCGCGTGTCATAAAGGATGAAGGTTACATCAAGAATTACAAGTTTATTCAGGACGGTAAACAGGGCCTTCTGCGCGTCTATCTGAAGTATGGCGCTGGTCAGAAAGCGACCATCTACGGGCTTGAACGCGTCAGCAAACCCAGTCGCAGGATTTACGTCAAGAGCCGGGAGATAAAGGCGGTGTTCAACGGCATGGGTGTCGCCATTCTGTCCACTTCCAAAGGAATCATGACGGACAGGAAGGCCCGGCAGGAAAACGTCGGGGGCGAAGTTCTCTGCAATATCTGGTAATAAGGGGTGTTACGATGTCTCGAGTTGGTAAAAAACCCATTGCGGTTCCCGAAAAGGTCGATGTATCCCTGAAAGATCGTTTCATTACGGTCAAGGGCAGCAAAGGGACACTCTCCCGGACGATTCACAAAGATATGGATTTAAAAGTTGAAGGCAACGTCATCAAGGTCTTGATCCAGAGCGAAGATCGTAAAACCCGTGCCCTGCAAGGGCTGACCCGTAGACTGATCAACAACATGGTTATCGGGGGATCCAGCGGTTTTGAGCGTGTTTTGGAGGTTAACGGGATCGGTTACCGGGCCGGGGGCAAGGGCCAGGCCCTGGCGTTGAACCTGGGCT
>JAERRP010000551.1 GCA_016735415.1 Desulfobacterales bacterium
CATAAATATTACTAAATAATATGATGAGCCCACATGCAAAAAATAAACCCTGAGGCGTGATACCATCTTTGCCCTTCAGGACATGGGGATTCAGGTGGAATACAGCCATCACGAGGTGGCGCCCAGCCAACATGAGATCGACCTCCGATACCAAGAAGCATTACGCATGGCGGACAACTTGATGACCTATCGCCTGGTGGTCAAGGAAATTGCCCGCCAAAACGGTGTTTACGCCACTTTTATGCCCAAACCGATCTTCGGAGAAAACGGCAGCGGCATGCATGTGCATCAGTCCCTGTTTTTAAAGGACAAGAATGCATTTTATGATGCCTCCGACGAATTCAACCTGTCAACCCTAGCCAAGCAGTATATCGCCGGCTTGATGCGTCATGCCCCCGAAATTACGGCTGTCTGCAACCAGTGGGTCAATTCCTACAAGCGCCTGGTGCCCGGCTACGAGGCGCCGGTTTACGTGTCCTGGGCCCAGCGAAACCGGTCTGCCATGATTCGCGTTCCCATGTACAAGCCCGGCAAGGAAAATGCCACCCGGATTGAATTCAGATCCCCTGATCCGTCCTGCAATCCGTATCTCGCTTTTGCGGTGATGTTGGGTGCGGGCCTCAAAGGGATTGAAAATAAATATGAACTGCCGGCGCCCGTGGAAGAAGATATCTTTGAGATGAACCTGGCCGAAAGAAAGGCCCACGGGATCACCGATCTTCCGGGTAATCTGTACGCCGCCATCCTGACCACGGAAAAGAGTGAACTGGTCCGGGAAGTATTGGGGGACCATGTGTTCAACAAATTTATTGAGAACAAACGGATCGAATGGGATGGTTATCGAACCCATGTAAGCCAGTTTGAACTTGACAAATACCTTTCCATCTTATAGCCTTTTAGGTTGCCTAAAAAATGCGCCGCTTTTCCCATTTTTTAAGGGGGAGGCGGCTTTATGTTGTTAAAAGCCGTAGAAAGGATTAGGCCAGGAAATGATAAATGCAAAGAGGCGCAAATTGGCGCTTTTTTATTGCCGAAATGTCCCTGAAAGCCGGGAGAAGGATCGACAGGCACTGGAAGAGGCTTGCGGTGAAACCATTTCGCTTTTCCCCATGCCGTGCAGTGGAAGAGTTGAGCCGGTGCATTTGCTCCGGGCCTTAGAAGAATTTGCCGACGCTGCTTATGTGATCGCCTGTCCCGATGGCGCCTGTCGGAATTTTGAAGGGAATTTGAGGGCAAAAAAGCGGATGGAAAGGACAAAATCAATTATTGAAAGTATCGGTCTTGAAAGAGAACGGGTGGGGCTCATCGTTTGTTCGAAGGAGAACCCCAGACCCCTGGCTGTTCTGGCCCAAGAGATCATGGACAGGGTCTCGTCCCTGGGACCATCGCCCGCGTTGGCCCCAGGGGCCCCAAATGATGAGGAGAAAGGGATATGATCACAGGAGAACAAAAGCCTGTTGAAGAGATCAGGCGAATGATTGCCCCGTACAAACGGATACTGGTGCTGGGTTGCGGCTCATGCGTTGCCGAGTGTGCGTCCGGCGGTGAAAAGGAAACCGCCATGCTGGCGTCAGCCCTGCGCATGGCCGCCCGAATGAATGGTGAGGATGTTGTCATTGAAGAAATGACCCTGGACCGCCAGTGTGTTATGGAGTTTGTGATTCAGCTGGATAAAGTCATCGATCCTTATGATGCGGTGCTTTCGCTGGGTTGCGGGGCGGGCGTTCAGGCCGTGGCGGATATGTACCCGGAAGTGCCCATTATCCCCGGACTTAACACCGAATTCCTGGGAGAAACAAAAGCCCAGGGCGTCTGGGCGGAAACGTGCCTGGGGTGCGGGGATTGTATGCTCTATGACTTCGGCGGCATCTGTCCGTTGGCCCGCTGTTCCAAGCAGATCTTAAACGGCCCTTGCGGTGGATCCGTGGACGGAAAATGCGAAGTGAACCCGGACATACCGTGCGCCTGGCAGCTGATTATTGATCGTCTGGACAAATTCGGCGCACTGGACCGACTGGAAGAAATTTACCCCCCCAAAGACTGGTCTAC
>JAERRP010000318.1 GCA_016735415.1 Desulfobacterales bacterium
GGGCAGATCTTCCATCAGGGGTACCCCCGCGGGAAGACCGATGGCCGGCCGTGTTTGCGATCCGGCCCTCTTATGGAAGCGAAAGATTTTGCGGTGCTCGGCCAGGAGATCGAAGGCCTCGCTGTCGCTGCGCACAAAATGCTGCGTGTCGTAGTCCCGTCCGCACAGAAAGCCGTAGGCCACGGTCTGTCCGGCCACTTCCGCAACGGAAAGCTTGCAGTGATTGGGGCACAGATCGCAGATTTCCGAGTGCACCGGAACTTCACTGCGCCACAGATCGATCCCGGCGAAAGTGGTTGCGGGGGGGGCTTGGCCATCGGTTTGGCAATGCTCGTCCCTGAGGGTCAGGGCCGTCCCCAGGGCGCCGGTCAGGTGGCAGTACTTCGAAACCAGGATCGGTTTTTTGAGGCGCTGTTCGAAGGCGGCGACCAGGGCCCGGTTTTTGGCGGTGGCGCCCTGGAAGAAAACCACGTCGCCGATACGGCTTAGGGTGGCCACTTTGAGAAGATAATTTTCCCTTACCGAATGCAGGACCGAGGCCAGCACATCGTCCGTCTCCCAGTCTTCTGCGAGATAGTGGTTCAAATCCCGCTCCATGAAAACCGTACAGCGGTCCGAAGACAATGGGGCGCAACGGTTTTCGGTGCGGCTTGAAAAATCTTCCAGGGGGCAGCCGAGCTTGGCGGCCTGCTCTTCGATAAAGCTTCCGGTGCCGGCCGCGCATACCGTGTTCATGGTGGCCGAGGTGACGCGGCCGTCTTTCAGGGTTGTGAATTTGGCGTCCTGCCCCCCGATCTCGATAATGGTGTCCACCCGCGGATCGAGTTCGCAGGCCGCCCGGGCGTGGGCCGTGATTTCGTCCAGCACGAGGTCTGCGCCGACGATGCGCCCGATAAACTTGCGCCCGGAACCGGTCGTTCCGGCCCCACGCACCGCCAGTTCGCTGCCATGGCGTCGGGCCAGGTGATCGACGCTTTCCAGGACGCGTTGCATAGCCGCCAGGGGACGCCCGCCCGTTTGGGTGTAAAAGCCTGCCAGTACCGTCTTGTCCGGCGCCATCAGGACCGCTTTGGTGCTGGTCGAGCCGATATCGATCCCGATGTAAACGTCCTGCTGCCCGGCCAGAGGCGCGTAGCGATCCACTTCGACCGCCATCGCGTCCCCCTCGTCCGATCCGGCTGAATACCGGAACTGCTCCAGGCTGTCGAAATCCGGATAGGGGGAGTGCTCCAGGGTCAGGGGAGGATAGGTATGGGTCTTCTTGCGGGGGGCGGATTGAATGAGATCTTCCGCCGCGGTCATTGTCAGGGCGGCCGGAGCGCTTCCGTCGCTTTTCAGGTGCGTTTCGATAAACGTCAGACCGGCCCCCAGCGCTCCGAACAGCTGCGGCTGATCAGGAACGTTGACGGTGGCGCCGACAAAATCTGCCAGGTAACGACGCACGGCACCGTTGCGGGCCACGCCGCCGCAAAAAACCAGCGGCTGCCGGACTGATGCTCCCCCGATAACGGTGTCGGTAATGTTTTTGGCCAGCCCATGGCAGAGTCCGTCACAAATAGCTTCCAGGCTGTGACCTTCCTGCTGGGCATGGATCAGATCGGTTTTGGCAAAGACGGCGCAACGCGATGCGATTCGAGGCCGCGGGGCGGTGTTGTCAAACGCCATTCGGCTGAGTTCGGCCGGCCCCTTCAGACCGAGCCGCCGCGCCTGCTGGTCCAAGAACGCGCCCGATCCGGCGGCGCAGGGTGTAACGCCGCGACTGCCGAGATACCGGCCGTCCTCCCCCAGCCTTATCAGATGAAATTTCTCCCCGCCGACGTTAAGGATAGCGCGGACATCGGGCCGCCAGAATCGGGCGGCGGCAATACAGCAGATCTGATCATCGAAGCGTTCGGTGACCCGCACGGTTTCGGGCGTGGCGGCACTGGCCGCCACCCAGATGGGAGGCGACAGGTCGAATCCGGATACCAGTTTGACCAGCGTACCGGTAATATCGCCATAGTGAAACGCATATTCGGTATGGACGATACGCCTGTCCGCTGTCATCTGGACAACGCCCACCGACACCGATCCGATGTCGATACCCAACACAGTTTGCGATTCTGGCTTCATGCGGAGGTCCTTTGGGGCTGAAAGCTGTATTCGATTCTCAGGAAAAGTGACCGGGAAGGGATGCGATCAGCGGATGGCAGTGCTGACGTCACCATGAAATACTTATGATTCCAAATGTAAGGGTTTTACAATTCTTTTACAATAGATTTTTCACAATTCAGCCAAAATCATCACGTGATCGACGATCCGCAACAGCGTCGCCGCAGGCTTTCAGTCCAGCCGCTGAACTGTCAGAGAGTCTCAAAAATGTATTTAACTGATTGTTTATTTTACTAAACAGGAGTTGGTTGAGGCGGGTGGCATTCACCGGGAACCGATTCCGGGCACGGCGGAACGCCATTTGGACAGGCGCTATCGCCTTTCGGAAAATTACAGGCCATCGCATCTAATAATGACAATTGTTTTACAAATGGCGAAAAGGCGGGATAGTTGACGATCTCACACTCGTTTAACACCGGACCGGTTCAGGCCCCTTCCGGCATTATTTTCTGGATGGCCCTTTTCATCTGCGCCAGGCGGGCATCCAGGCTGCCGGTATAGCCCAGGGCGATGCGCAGGAGACCGGGCGACAGCCCCATTTTCTGCTGGTCTTTGAGGTCGATCTCGGACGAAGTGGAGGAACCCGAGCAACTCAGGAGGGTGTCGAAATATCCCAGAGATACCGCTATCAAACCGAATTTTTCTTCGTTTTGCAGAACCTCCATCATGGCTTCCGCCTTCTCACGATGGCCGCAGTCGATGGCCATAATGCCGCCGAAACCGTAGCCGTCGTTGCCCAGATGGGCGGCCAGTTCATGCTGGGGATGATCCGGCAGGCCCGGATAGATCACCTTGACGGCCATTTCCTTCAGCATTCGGGCCATGGCCCTGGCCCTGCGGCTGTGCTCGCGCATCCGGATCGGCAAGTGCGGCAGGCGCTGAATAATGTCAAAGGCCACGCGGGGGTCCATCGTCGGTCCCAGCAGCATGACCCTGCCGGTGTGCAGGTCCATCAAGTTCAGGATGAATTTTTTATCGGCACATATGGCCCCGGCGATCAGGTCGCTGGCGCCGTTGATATACTTGGTCAGGGAATAGACAACCACATCCGCACCCAGCGCATGGGGCGTAAAAATCAAGGGAGAAAAGGTGTTGTCCACCACCAGCTTGGCCCCTGTGCGGCGGGCTTGGGTGGCAAGGGCCGGGATATCGGCAATTTTAAGCGTGGGGTTGCCCATGGTTTCGGTGAAGATGACACGCGTGTCGGGGGTGATGGCCGTTTTGACGGCCACGTGGTCGGTGATATCCACAAAGGTGGTGACAATGTTCATCTGCGGAAGAAGCGATTCCAGAAGGGCGTGGGTGCCGCCGTAGATGGATTCACTGGCCACGATATGGTCGCCGCTTCGGCATATCTGCATCAGCGCACAGGAGATGGCCGACATGCCGCTGGCCGTACAGATTGCCGCCTCGGTTCCTTCCATGGCCGCCAGGTAGCGCGAGAGCACGTCCACCGTGGGATTAAAGTGCCGGCTGTACAGAAAACAGCCACCCTTTTCGGGACCTTTCAGACCGTCGAATATTTCCGGCATGGTTCCCGGATGCATGACGGTAAATGTGGCCGAACGTGAAATGGATGGCGCCACGCCACCATGTTCGCCAAATTCGCGGCGCGATTTTAAAAGGGCTTGTTCGGGGTTGTATGATGGCATGGCATACCTCCGTTCACTCCGGGTTTATCGTGTTTCAGGGCCGGCCGTTGTTGCATCGATAAGGGGCCAGCCCGATGACGATTCGATTTTCGAAAAGACCAGATGCGTTTCACAACGGCCAAAATCCGGCAGCGATGTAATCCCGGTCTTGACCAGGTCACCGAGTTCCTGAAGATCCCTGGCCACCAGATGCAGCAGATAGTCGAAGCGGCCACTTAAATGGTAACAGGCTTTGATGTTGGGGATGGTTTTGATGTTTTTTTCGAAAGTACGAATATCACGGGATTCATGGTGATCCAGGGTGACGGCCACGAAGGCCTGTACCGCCAGTCCGATCATTTCAGGATCGATCAGCGCCCGGTAGCCTTTGATAACGCCATTCTCCTCAAGCCTGCGAATACGCTCCTGCAGCGTTGTGGCGGGAATATTGAGTTCCCTGGCCAGTTCCCTTTTTTTAATGCGTGCGCGGGACTTAAGGATTGATAGGATTTTTCGGTCGATTTCTTATTCAGGTTAATCTCA
>JAERRP010000271.1 GCA_016735415.1 Desulfobacterales bacterium
AGCCAGACGCCGCCGAAAGAGCGATTCCACCAGGGGGACTCCCAGATCAGCAGACCGCCGATATTCAGCAGGCATTCCACGAACACGCAGAAGACGGAATAGCCGATGGCCCAGAACCACCAGTTGGGAATTCCCAGACTCTTGTCTTACCGGTTTTCCGACAGGGTGTAGTAGTAGATGATACCGGAGATCAGGAACATGAAGATGATTTCGATATTCCAGCCCACCATGGTGCGCAGGGCCGTATCGCCGGGGGCGGGCCAGCAGGCCGAGCGCTGACTGAGGTGCAGCACCCAGCCGTTCCAGGTCTCGTTGATGCAGTCCATGCCGAAAATCGTCAGTCCGGCGAAAACCGCGTTCCAGTTGCCCGTGCCCCGGGCCTTGTTGATTTCCACGGCGTAAATGTAGAGTACGATGGCCAGCAGCGGGATGACATACCATTTCAGCATGGTGAGATCGCGAAGTCCGTCAAGCGCCTGCAGGGATGCCGGGGTCATCTATCTTCCTCCTCTTGGAGTGAACGGTTCAATTCAATATGGTATGCCTTATGTGGTAATGTTTGTTTAGCCTTTCGATCGACCCCGCATGAACCGACAGTCTCCTATCTTCCAAACCGATCCCGCACAAGACCCTCCACTTCCCCCTTGCGATGGCAGGCGACCTTATGGCCCTCGCAAAATGTTTTCAAAAGCGGCTCTTCCTCGCGACAGCGCTCGATCGCAAACGGACAGCGGGTGTGAAAACGGCACCCCTCCGGCGGGTTCAGCGGGCTGGGCACATCACCCTCAAGCACGATCCGGCGGCTGCGCCGACGCGCGTCCGGGATGGGGATGCCGGACAACAGGGCGTGGGTGTAAGGATGTCGCGCCTGGGAAAAAAGGGCCTCGGTGGGAGCGATTTCGACCACCTTGCCCAGGTACATGACCGCCAGCCGGTTGCTGATGTATTTGACCACCAGCAGGTGATGGGTCACGAACAGGTAGGTCAGTTCCAGCTGTTGCCTCAGTTCGTGCAGCAGGTTCAGGATTTGGGCCTGCACCGAAACATCCAGGGCGGAGGTGGGTTCGTCCAGCACCAGGAATTCCGGATGGGTGGCAATGGCGCGGGCCACGGCGATACGCTGGCGCTGCCCGCCGGAGAATTCGTGGGGATAGCGAAAGTAATGGTCTTTGGTCAGCCCTACCCGATTCAACAATTCCAGGATTCGTTCTTCCAGCGCGCGGCTGCCCATGGATGGCTGTTCGCGCAGGGGCTCGGCAATGATGTTCTTCACCAGCATCCTTGGATTGAGCGAGGTCGTGGGATCCTGAAAGACCATCTGGAGTCGCGCCCGGATGCCCTCCCGCTTGAGGGCGCTTCGCGGCATGGCGGCGATATCCACCGGTTCGTGGCCATTGCCGCGATGGTAAAATATTTTTCCAGCGGTGGGCCGGTGCAGCCGGATAATGGCTTTGCCCGCCGTCGTCTTTCCGCAGCCGGACTCGCCCACCAGGCCCAGGCACTCTCCCCGGTAGACATCCAGATCGATGCCGTCCAGGGCTTTCACGGTCGCCACCCGGTGCCGGAAAACGCCGCCGCGCACAGGATAGTGTTTCTTCAGGTCCCGCAGTTCGAGCAGTTTTTTCATGGCAGGCCCCCTGCACGCGGCCGGTCGGTATAGCGATAACACGCCACCGTATGATCGGGGCCCATGTCCACCGTCTCCGGAAAGTGCTGCCGGCAGATGTCTCTGACGTGGGGACAGCGGGGATGAAACCGGCAGCCGGCGGGCGGCTTCACCAGGTTGGGCACGGCCCCTTCGATACTCCGCAAGGGGCCCTCCTGATGAAAACGGGGCACCGCCTCCAGCAGGGCCTCGGTATAGGGGTGCCGGGGCGAATGGAAGAGATCGACCACATTGGCCACCTCGCAGAGATTGCCGGCATACATGACCCCGACCCTGTCGCAGGTTTCGGCCACCACGCCCAGGTCGTGGGTAATGAGCAGAATGGAAGCGATTTCGGTCTGCTTCAGTCGACGCAGCAAGTCGAGAATCTGGGCCTGAATCGTTACATCGAGATTGGAAGTGGCCTCGTCGGCAATCAACAGCAGCGGGCTGCAAGCCAGGGCGATCGCGATCACGATACGCTGCTTCATCCCCCCCGACAGATTGTGCGGATAAAGCCTGACGACGTCTTCCGGGTTGGGAATGCCCAGTTTGCCGATGATATCCACCGACCGCCGCAGGGCTTCCTTTTTTAGACGCCCCTGCCATAGCTTCACCAGTGGTATTTTAGCGGCCAGCCCTGCCAGCGGGTCCCGGGGGTTGATCGCGGCGCGCGCATAAAGTTTTCGCTGAAACGCGGCGAGGGGCCACGGCGACGCGCCCTCGGGTGTTCCCAATTCCGCCAGTACCCGGGCGTACATTTCTTTCTTTTTATGGAAAAGGAAGCTTTCCGCCACCTGGTCGCCGATACTCATAATGGGGTTCAGGGCGGCGTTGGGCTCCTGGAAGATCATGGAAATCTGGTCGCCCCGCAGATGCTCCAGATAGGCTTCGGACTGCTTTAGAAGATCGACACCCCGGTGCTGATCCTGCGGGTCGAAGAACACCACGACCTTGCCGCCCTCCACCCGGCCCGGTTCCTGGATGATGCGCATCATGGAGCGCACGGCGACGCTCTTCCCACAGCCGGACTCGCCCACCAGGCCGAAGGTGGTGCCGTGATCCACCACCAGGC
>JAERRP010000607.1 GCA_016735415.1 Desulfobacterales bacterium
GCTCAGTACCTTGGCCGCCGCGATGCGGTGGTTGCCGTCCAGGGCGTAATATTCGTCCTTGATCTGGTAGAGCCTGACCGGCGGCAGAACGCGTCCCTCCCGAAAAGCGGTTTTGATGTGCTGCAGCCTTTCGGAAGGAAGGCGCTGTTTGAGCCGAAAGCGGCTGTCGAAATCCTGATAGCGCCCGACACTGCCGACAATCCGATCGAGGGCCACCGTGCGAACGCCGCGGACCCGACTGTCATAGGCCGCCTGGCGCTGCTGGTCGTCCTTGAAATTTTTCACCGGCGGCGGCGATGGCCGGCCGGCAGACCGGCCCAACAGTTTTCGAATCCAGTCAGGCATGGGCCGTCTCCAGAATGGTATAGCCGTAACTGTTGATGACGCAGGTCCGGTCCATGTACGTCCTCCTGGCGGCCTCGTTTTCGAAACGGCGGTGGATATGCCCGTGAATAAAATGGGCCGGATGATATTTCTGAATCAGCCCGCGATAACTGTCAAAGCCGCGATGGCACAGATCGGTGCCGTCGTGGATCCCCCGGGGCGGGGCGTGGGTGACCACGACATCGCCCCCCCCGCGCCACCAGATCACCGGCCGCATCCGTCGGATCATCCGGGTCATCTGCTTCTCGGTATACTGGTGGGGGCCGCCGTTGTACCACATGGAGCCCTCCAGTCCCATGAATTTCAAACCCCCGTGGGTGACGACCCGTTCGTGAATATTGCGGCAGCCCTGGGGAGGCCGGCCGGCGTATCGTATGTCGTGGTTGCCCTTGACATAAAAAAGGGGCACATTGAACGTATGGGTCAGAAACGTCAGGTATTCCGGCGGCAGATCCCCGCACCCCAGCAGCAGGTCGATCCGGCCGAAATGGTCTTTATCGACCTCGGGGTAAAGCCTGGGAACGACAACGTCGGAAACCGTCAGAATTCGCATAGGGTGTCAAAACGCTCTGTCAAAAGAAAGGTTATCCTTGTTTCCCGCCAGCTTTTTCCGGCCCCGACCGGATTGGACGGTGCCGCCGTACCCCCGTCCGATAGTTTCGCGCATGCGGGGCTTTGGGCGTTCGGCGCGAATCCGCGGGGAAGACCTCAGGGCCGTAACAAAAACAGTCAAATTTGTAAACACCCTTGGCGCTAAAAAGGCCCACGGTGTTGTGCTTGGCCCCCAAAACATATAAAATCAATCCAACACGACAACACTGAGGTCATTCATGCCCCCACCCCTCTTCAATGTCATGCTGACCGGCCAGATCGCCGAAGGTCATAACCGCCGCACGGTGATCGCGGCCCTGGCCCGTTTGTTCGACCGGGACGTTCAGGTCGTTGCGAATCTTCTGGACGCGCGTGAGCCGATCGTCAAGCGCAACGTGGACGCGCGCACCGGCCACAAATATCTCGAAGCCCTGGAGCAAACCGGTGCCCTTGGCCGCCTGGCACCCGCGGACCCCGAAACGGCCCGAACGGCGCCCGAAAGTCTTTCCGCGCCCCCGCCGAGTGCTGCTGACCTGAAGGAGCGGGTTATCTACCCGCCGCCGCACCCGGCCGATGTGGCCTTTGCCCCGATTCAGGCCAATCGGATTACCGGCGCACCGCAAGGCATCGACCTGAATCGGATCGACACCCCGCCCATCGCCTTTGAAGATATCGCCTCGCTGGGCATCTATGAAGATCACGAGGAGGAAAAGGTCTTTGTCCTGGTTTTCCGCCGGGGACAGAAACGCCCTTACCAGTGCGACGCCAATCGCGTTGTCTTCACCGATTTCCCCGGAACCAAAGCCACCAGTGTCATTGCTTCCCTGCGGCGTTTCGTCGGGTTTATCGCTCAACGCCATCTATCTCTCCGCCTGGACCCGGGTACGGCCGAATTCCTGAAGGGCCGGCCTCCGGCCATCCTGGACATCGACCTCATCAAATTCACCACGACCATGGGGCAAGCCCTCCTGTCCATGGCGACGACCCCGGTGCCGTAACAGGAATCAGGGGATCACCTAATAATAACGTACATTTTAAGCGCCGATGCATTTTTCCTTCGCAATCCCGCCCCGGTCGGGCGGCAACGGTTGTAACGTCCAGGATCAGGCTTATATTCGAAACATACTATTATATTCAGCGCCGGACAGCCGACATTTCGCTCTGCCATCGCCTCATCTTGCGCACGCCACCGCCCGCCTTGTCACCTTTTACGGAATTTCGTCCGATCTTCGGCCGGCTTGATCCTCCCCCTGCTCCGGACCCACACAGCATTGTCACCAGCCTACGGAGGTGCCCATGCCTTCACACCACCAGAATCCGATCTTTACCGCCATGTTGCAGCCGGGCAGCTATCCCCACCCGGTGACGGCCATCACGGTTCAGGAAACGCACATCTCCAAAGTCTTTCTGACCGGTCGCTGGGTTTATAAAATTAAAAAAGCCGTCAATTTCGGGTTTCTCGACTTTTCAACCCTGGCGCAACGCCACCATTTCTGCCAGCGCGAAATCGAGCTCAACCGGCGTCTGACCAGCGGCGTCTACAAGGATGTGGTTGCCATTACCCTGAACGGCGAGGGCTATCGCATTGCCGGCGACGGGCGGGCGGTGGAGTATGCCGTCCGCATGCGGCAACTGGCGGATGGGGACACCCTCAGTTCCCGCCTGCGCCGGGGCAGCATCGATGCCGCCCAGATAGAACGGCTGGCATCGCGACTGCTCGCGTTTTACGAAACCTGCCCACGCGTTTCCAGGTCGACCGCGGAATCCATCCGGCAGACGGTCCGCCAGGCCTGCCGGCAGAACTTTCAACAGCTCCAATCCAAGCGCGACATGCTTCATGATAACGACCGTCTGGACCGGGTTCAATCCGCGACCGAGGCCTTTCTGGCAACAAAGAAGCATCTCTTCAATCGCCGCGTTGATCAGGGGCATGTGAGGGACTGCCACGGGGATCTTCGTTGCGATCATATTTATTTCAGCCCCGATGGGGCCATCCAGATTATCGACTGCATCGAATTCAACGATCAGCTGCGCCACATCGACATCGTTTCCGATCTGGCCTTTCTGACAATGGATCTCGACCGCAAGGGTTTTCCGCACGACGGTGACCTGATCATCCAAACCTATGCCGATCGCAGCGGCGATGCGGCTGGCCTGGCCCTCCTGCCATTCTATCAGTGCTACCGCGCCATGGTGCGCTGCAAAGTCAACTGTCTCGCCATGCCAACGGCGGAAGAGGAGCCGTGCCGGGAAAGGGCTCATCGACAGTCCGCCCGGCGGTATCTGGCGTTGGCCGAAGCTTACGCGCACCGGTTCGACACACCGGTTCTCTATGCCATGTGCGGGTTGCCCGGTACGGGTAAAAGCACACTGGCGCGGGCGCTGGCCGAGGCGCTGGCGGGTCCGGTCTACCGTTCCGATGTCGAACGCAAACGTCTCTTCGGTGCGTCCCCCCGCCGGAACCGCGCCCCACAAGCTCACCCTGACCTTTACACCCCGGCGGCCCACCACCAGACCTACGATTGTCTTATGAACCGGGCTCGGACCGAACTTGGCCGGGGGCAATCGCTAATTCTGGATGCAACCTTCGGCCATTCAATCTTCCGCCAACAGGCCCGCGAACTGGCAGATACTTACGGGGCCCGGATCGTTTTCATTCTGTGCCGTCTGCCCATGACGAAGGTCAAGACCCGACTCCGGCAGCGCGAGACCGCCCCGGGGATTTCCGATGCTCGTTGGGAAACGCTGCCGGCCATCATAAAGCGGTTCAGCGCCCCGACGGCCGACCCCGCCCGCGATGTGCTGTCGATCGACACCAGTCGACCGATCAATCATTGTCTGGCGGAAGTCCTGCTGGCCGTCACCCGAACAGCCGGCCGCAATCGGCCCGGCATGGAGGTTGCCCCCCCGGACACCGGGAAAGGAGAACGCCATGATCAAAACCATTCTGGCCGCCACCGACCAGGTGACCGTACGCGACGCGCCGGCCCTTTCGGCGGCAAGACTCGCCGCCCGGTACCGGGCCAACCTGTACATCCTCCATGTTCTTGAATCGGCCTCGGCCACCAACCGCCGGTGCATCAAGCACTACCGCAGCGGGGCGGAACAGATGGCGACCGATCGCTACACGACGGAAGTCCGCGAGCACCTGCAAAGCACTTACCGCGATTTGCCCGCCCTGCCCTCCGCTCCCACGGTCGATGTCGCCATCGGTCTGCCCTGGCTGGCGATTATCGATCGGGCGCGGCGTATTCGTGCCGATCTGATCGTCCTCGGCCCGCACAGCGGGCATGCCGACACACGCGGCGTGGTCCGGGTCACCGGTTCGCTCGGCAGCACGGTGGAGGGCGTCATCACGCGCGAAAGCTGCCCGGTGATGATCGTCAATCGGACACTGCCGCCTGAAGGGGCCATCTTCAAACGAATACTGGTGGGCGTGGATTTCTCGGCATCCTGCGAATGTGCGCTCTGCTTCGCCATCAAAGCGGCCCGGTCCGCCGGCGCCCGTATCCACGTATTCCACATGCTGCCGGTGCCCCCTTTTCCCAAGTATACGCGCGGCGACTATGAGGCTGACAAACGTGTAGTACGCGAACGGATCGTATCTTTCTGCGCCCCTTATCTGGAAGAAACGACACCCATCTACCATACCTGGGGAGGGGTTTTTCCCTATGACGAACTGCTGCAGTGCGCCCGCAACATCGAGGCCGATCTGATCGTCCTGGGATCGCACACCAAAGAGCGCAACGGCAAATGGTACGCCGGCAGCGTGGTGGAGCGCGTCGGTTTGCGGTCGCCCTGCCCGGTCATCGCCATCAGCGCGCCGGAGGCTTTACGCGCCTGGAAAGATTTAGGCGCAAAACTCAGGTCGGGCGATCAGACTGTCGATCGCAGACTCCGGGCTTTCGGGGGCAAGCCCCGACGATAGGAATCGACGTTTCCGCGGGCAAGGATAGGGCCCGCACTCGCAAAAAGGCATGGCTTTCCAATTAGGGCCGGATCGTGTCCGGCGCGGATCCATTGCAGTTTGCGCTTACGGCGGTCGACCTGTAGCGCGAAGAGCGTCATGAAGCGGTCGGTCGTACTGAAATCGTCCAGCAGGGAACGA
>JAERRP010000535.1 GCA_016735415.1 Desulfobacterales bacterium
CGCCGGGGGCCGCCGAAGTTACGGTCGGCTGGGAAGAAATAAAATACCTGGAGGAACGCCCGGATCAAAAAGTAGACATCGTCACGGACAACCCGGCCCGGGTCGTTCCGGTTTTCTACGCCACCCGTAATTTTGGGGAGCTCCTGGGGCGTTTATGTTCGAAGCTGGCCGTGCTGCACCGGGATAAAATGGAAGCGCTTACATTCCGGGGCAGCCGTTCCTATTTCACCCATTTGGGTATTGTGCTGGGGTTGTTAACCGTTTTCCTGATGGGCGGCGTCCTTTATCTGAACTTCTTCGAGCCGGGCATGCTCTTGATTGCCGCTCTGACGCTTCCCATCGGTGTTCACCTGGTTTTGCAGCCCATTGAGGTTACACTGGGCGACGGCGGTTTGCTGGTGCGGGATTTTTTCAGGCGCCGCCTTTTTGACTATAACGCGCTCGAAGCGCTCAGATTCGATGTGCGTGGCGATCAGTATGTCCGTTTTCTGCGTATCATCATAACGCTGCGAGGCGGTCGGCAGATCAAAATCACACGTTTTGGAAATCTTATCCTGCTGTTTATTTTGATTGAATCACGATTGAACCATCATTCCCGGAAGCAACGATCAACTGACAGGATGGAGAAGACCCCATGAGAAAGCGCATCGCCTGTACCGGTTTTATTTTGGTCTTGATCGCCATTTTAATGCTGGCGGCCTGTGCTTCCAATTCCACCCTGATTGGAAAGTGGCAGCGGGTTGCGGACCCGGACACACTGGAATTCAGGGTGGACGGGACGTTTGCGGTGGTCGATAACATGGGGGCGACGGCAACAGGGCAATACACGCGGCATGCCGATGGAACGCTTTACTACGCCGTTACGCACACGAATATCATGCGGGCCGGCATGCGTCCCGTGGAGACCCTCGAGGTCAGAACGGCCCGGGTTACCGTCCGGCGAAACGAACTCGAATTGACTTTTAGATCGGCCGATCAACCGGCGGTTGAAACCTACCGGCGCCATCGCTGAAACCCTTCTTTTGCGGAAAGGCGAAGGGTGCAACACCGGCCTTTCAGGCGGTGGCAAATGGGGAAAATTCGCCGGAACCGCATGGGAACGGACCTGATCCAAAACTTTCGCCCCACCTAAAAACCCACTTTTGACAGTAACTGTCACTAACTGTATATTAGTTGATCGTTATGATGTATTGTGAAGAAACATTTATCTTGCGGTTAGAGAGGTGTACCTGATGGATGAAAAACCAGGCGCTGTCCTGACCATCGACGAGCTCTCCGTCTACCTGAAAATCCCGAAATCCACGCTCTATAAGCTCGTTCGGGAAGGTAAGGTTCCGTCCCAGAAGGTGGGGCGGCACTGGCGCTTCCGGAAGGAGACCATCGACCGATGGTTGGATGAAACGCGAGTTGAAAAGCCGGATACAACGGGAGAACAATAATGGCGGAGCCACTCGCGGATCAGGTTGTGCGAAAGATCAAGCAGGCAAGTGAACTATATCACCGGCTTATGCTGGTCGTGGCTCCTTCAGGAGCAGGGAAAACCACTGCGCTTCAAGACGTGAAAAAACGCGTTGGCGCTCCGCTGATCAACGCCGCTAATGTTCTGGATCAACTCGATGACCGACTGGACACGCTGATTTTCGATTGGACGGCGGCGTTTATCTCCAACCTGGAAGATCCGACGACCAAGAGCAACCTGGATCTGCTCAAGCCCGAACCAAAGAAAATGGTCAACGGTTTCATCAGGAAGCTCACGAACTTGCAGCAATCTTTGTAGCATCTGTTCGTACCGCCAAATCATCAATCACAAATCAAAAGTCGAAAATGGAATAAACCACGAATGGACACGAATAGACGCGAATTGAATTTCGAAACACTGGTCGGAGCCATCCAGCAAGTCCATGACGAACTGGCGGCACAGGCTGGACGGGCGGTAAATCTAAGCCTAACAATACGTAATTGGCTGATTGGATGTTATATTGCAGAATATGAACAAAATGGAGCGGATCGCGCGGAATATGGCGCACGGCTTCTGGAAAACCTTTCCACTCACCTGGCTGAAGGCGGAATGGAGGGTGTGGCCTCCCGATCATTGCGTCAATATCGGCAATTTTATTTGGTCTATCCGGAGATTTGGCAGACAGTGTCCGCCAAATCTCTCGAAAATGTGGTTCCTTTTTCAATTCGGCAGACACTGCCTGCCAAATTGACGACAACATCGTCGCAAACCCCACCTTCCGCTGTTCCGGTATCAGATTTATCCCAGAAACTCTCCTTCAGCCATTTCGCGGAATTGATTGCAATTGCTGATGAAACCAAACGCAGCTTCTACGAAATCGAATGTATCCGGGGTAACTGGTCGGTCCGGGAACTGAAACGCCAGATAGGCAGTCTCTATTATGAGCGCGCTGGTCTGTCACGCAACAAACAAAAACTCTCTGAGTTGGCACAACAAAGCGCGGAGAAAGACGAGCCGAAGTTGGCAATCCGCGATCCTTACGTTTTTGAGTTTCTCGGTCTTAAACCCAAAGAAGT
>JAERRP010000350.1 GCA_016735415.1 Desulfobacterales bacterium
GAAACGGCTTTTTCTGGCGTAGAGCAAAATCCGATATTTTGAAGAGAAATACCTCACATCTTTGGCTGAGCTGGATACAAAAGGATTGCCGAATGATGCTAATCATGAAATGCACGAAGACTATATCATGTGGCATCACTGGACTGATGCCGTCGAAAAGGCGAAAAAACAAGTCATAAACTTGGATCTCATAGCCGCCTATGGCGTCCAAGGGTAAAGGAAGCTATGTTAGCATCTGAACGTTTGCTGGAGATAGAGGAGAAATTTGAGGCAACGGCGGAGCGCATTGTTCCTGTTGAACTCGATGCAGAAACTCTGCGCGTTATTTTGTATCTGAAAGATGGTCCCAACTTGCGTGTTGCTGAGCAATGGGCTGGTAAAGTTCTTCAGCGATATAGTTACTACTGGCTCAATAGCGCGAATAAACTGAAAGTTGGCTGGGATAACGCGCCGCACCATACGCAAATCGAGTCTTTTCCACACCACAAACATTTAGGCCAGCGAGGAAATTTGCAGCCTTCCAAGGAGACCAGTTTGGAAGAGGTTATGAGCGTTATTCAAAGAAAGATTTAGCCGAAGAGGCGCAACGACTATAATAATCAATGTGCAATATCTCCTTGAGTTTTCGAAAAATATAACTGGACATTATTGAAAAGCTGTGAAAAAATACTCTGGCACACTGTTATTTTTCCCTAAAATACCAGGAGGACCTATGAAAATTCCATGTGCCGAGCGCCTTCCATTTATTGTTACTGGACTGACATTTCTTCAACCAACGTTGACGAATGCTCAGTTCTACAATTTGACGATGGTTGCAACAGCTCTAGTGCTGGGCGGAAAATTCAGTCTCTCAGCGATCAATCGCATGTGGCTTGGAGATAAATGTGTCAGCACATTATCTCATTTTTTCTCCCATGCAAAACTTTCCACGACTGAAATGCAAAATCTTTATGCATTGCAAATCATGCACTTATATAAACTCCAAGACGGCTATTATTGCATAGACGACACGATGAAACATCACACAAATTTTTGCAAGTGTATTCACGGTGTATTCGTTTTGTTCGACCATGCACTTAAAACAAACCTCAAAGCAATCTGTATAGTTGTACTTTATTATAATGATGGGGGCATCATTAAATTTCCCATCGCCCATCGAATTTATTATCAAGATACGGAAAATATGCCTTGGCAGAATGGGAAAAGGTCTGTTTGCAAGCCCAAATACGAACTGGCTATCGAAATGTTGCAATGGGCTATAGACAAAGGTTTTCCTCTGGGTGTCGTTTTGGCAGACTCTTGGTTCGGAAGTGGTCCTTTTATCAAAGCCCTTAACTGATCAACATAGAAGATTGCACAAAAACCCACTTGGATAAAGCCGCCTGAGCAAATACAATGCCAAAAGGCTAAATTGTCAAAGGACTATTTTTCGAAAACCCAAGAATGTATAAACGAGGAAAATTATGAAAATCCCCAAGGACTATGTTGTCTTTCCCCTGGATGTTCCCGACTATGATGACGCCATGGGCTATGTGGAAACCCTCAAGGAGGATGTGGGTCTTTTTAAGGTTGGCCTTGAACTGTTCATCTCGCAGGGCCCGAAGATCATCGATGCCATTCGGAATGTGAGCAGCGCCGGGATCTTTCTGGATCTTAAATTGCATGACATCCCCGCCACGGTGCAGCGGGCTTTCAGGGCTGCCAGCGCCCATAAACCCGCGTTTGTAACAGTTCACTGCGATGAGGGGGGAGAAATTCTTAAAAGTGTTGCGGAAAACAATCCGGGAAATACAAAAATCCTGGCCATCACCGTACTCACCAGCCTCAACCAGGATAAACTGAAGATCCTGGGGTACAGAGATGAATATGTAAATGATATTTCAGCCCTGGTCCTTCAAAAGGCGCGGCTGGCCAAAGATGCGGGATGTCACGGGGTGGTCTGTTCCGGTCTGGAAGTGGGGATGGTCAAGAGGACGTTGGGCGCTGATCTGATCGCTGTAACCCCCGGCATTCGTCCGGCCTGGACCCTTGTGGAGCAGGACGATCAGCAACGCATTGTCACCCCGGCGGACGCTGTCAGAAACGGCTCCGACTATGTGGTCATCGGTCGCCCCGTCCGGGATGCGAAAGATCCTCGAGATGCGGCCAGGCGTGTGGCGGAAGAGATAGCATCAGCCTTTTAGAAAAGAACAATCTCATAAAAAAACGGTCAACCGGCAACTGTAAACCGTAGAATCATTTTTTTCTTGACAGCCCGAAAAAGCCCGCCTATAAATTGTATACAATAAACAATAAATATCAGGTAACGCGATCATGAAAGTGGATTCCATAGTGGATCGTGCCTGTCAGCACATCCAGGAATGGATTGTGACCGGCCGATTCAAACCCGGGGAACAGATTAAGGAAGAAAACGTCTCCCAACGGCTGGAAATCAGCCGTCCACCGGTTCGGGAAGCGTTGAAGATGCTGGAAGCCACGGGCCTGGTGGTAAGAAAGCCGCGGCGTGGCGTTTTTGTGCCTCTTTTGACCAAGAAAGACGTTTGGGAAATCTATACACTGAAGGCCGCTTTGTATGAACTGGTCACGGAACTGGCCCTGGATGTGATTACCGATCGCCAGGTTCGTGAACTGGAGACGCTGGTCGCGGAAATGGAACGGATCGTATCTGATGATCCTGTGGATATTCTTGAGTACCAGAAACATCACAACGCTTTTCACAGCCGGGTGATGGAAATTGCCGGTAATGGTCGCC
>JAERRP010000764.1 GCA_016735415.1 Desulfobacterales bacterium
CATGGAGAACGGGAGCGACTGCTGCAGGAGAAATGCGCCCGTAAATGGTTGATCCCTCACTCTTGTAAAACCAGTATCAGCCGCAGCGCTATCCAGCGATGGATAAGTATTTATGAAGCAAGCGGCGGTCGACTTAAATCTTTATACCCCAAAGGCAGAAACGACAAAGGTGCAACCCGTGTACTTGATAATGAAACCTGTCTGATGCTGAAACAGTTAAGAAAAGAGATGCCGGATGTAGCGGTCTCCTTTATCATGAAAACCATGGAAAAACGGGAAATTGTTCCAAATCGATTGTCCCAGTCAACGGTATATCGTTTTTTTCATCAGCAGGATCTTATGAAACAAAGCAAAGCACTCGAAGGCCCAACAGAAACATAGCTGCGGTGAGCTGCATCGTGTTCCTTTTTTTGTTTTGACCGGGAACTATTTAATAGGAAAATCATTCATCGCCCTTTGGTATTCCTTGCTAACGTCAGCCAAACTGAGCCTCTGGTATATTTCAAGACTCTTTCTGTCTCTGTGGCCGCTGATAAGCTGTATCTTAGCATCGATAATCCCTTTGGATGTAAGATACGTCAAAAGCTGGTGTCTAAGCAAATGCGGATAGATTTTTTTTTCGATACCTGCTTCAACCGCATAGTTCTTAATAATTTTACGTATCCATCGTGTAGTGAATTTGTCCTGGCGGTTGGTTTCAAACAGATACTTTGCTCGTCTGGCCTTCTGATTTTCAATGTATTGAGCAAGCTCGCCCTGGAAAAAAGCAGGAAATGGAACGTAACGATCCTGTTTCCCCTTACCCTCATCAATTCTTATCGTCAGTTCGTTAATATTCACATCCTGTAATGTCATATTAGCCAACTCGGAATTTCTTACACCAGTGAAAAACAAAACCTTTATCATTACCACATGGTTCCTGTTGGATACGTTCCACACAGCACTATAAAAGTTTCTCAGCTCTTCTTCTGTTAGAATTTCCGGCATTCTTTTCGGAGCAGCCACCCTGCCCCTTAACCCGAGATCATCACGAATATGGGCAAATACCTTCTTTAGGTAAATATGGTCGGGCCGTTCCTTTTTCAGCACCTTTGCAAGTTTAGTTGCCATTACCTTTGGTGGGGTTCGTTTCATTATGCAGCCTCAAGAATCGATGGTTTTTCAAAGTCAAGCGAGAAATAACCGTATGGATTGATGTTCAGGGTAAAAAGAGGTGTAAGGGCATTCAGGTCCTCGGGCTGCATCCGATGCAGCATGTTTTCCTCATGCAACACACGCTCGACCATAATGGTGTTTACCAGTATGAGAGCGTTCTGCAGCAAATGAAGACAAAGGATGGATAGTTCTTGTTGTTCGGGATCGTTGGTCTGAATCTCAGATTTGCGGCCATACGAAATAAAAGAGTTCGACGAGTTCCAGTTTTCTACGATATTCAACCCCTCGTGTATCTCTGTTCTATAGGGCGGCCGAGTCAAGTATTTGCATAAATGTATTGTTTTTAAGGCTTTTCCGGCCTCTATGAAAGCTTTATAGGTGGGATGGCCGCTGTTGTAACTGTTAAAACGACGCAGGATAGACTCTATGGGGCCGGTTCTTTTCAGGGTTGCAACCACATGCCGGGCCATTTCTCCATATTGTTCATATACCTTTTGCCAACGGATCGGGCGGGAGAGAACGCCTTTCAGGTTTGCAAAATGACTCTCCATCCCTTTGTCCGGCAGATAGAGCCTTTCGTATTTCATGCGTTTGAGTCTAGGGCATAGATCAACTCCGATGAACCGGCAAAATGGAAATGCCACCTCACTTTGACCATGAGAGTCAACAAAATTGGATTCGATTCGCATTTCCGTATCGTGAAGGATGAGGCCCTTGATCATAGCGGCCACCTGGGATGACATGGGTGCTTTGATCTGTGAATAAACGCATGTGGCGTTGGTATCTACATGCCAGTAGGCCATGACGCCGGTTTTTTGATAGTGCGGATTCCATTCAGCAACAAGGTTTTGGTCCCAGGAGCCGATATACTTGCCATCCGAAGCACAGGCCGTTGAACAGCCCCATATTGCAGGATTACGAAGTTCGAGTATCCTGTTTGTCAAAGCTGCGATCGCGGATCTAACAGGATCAATACTGACAAAGCGTTTGCGGAAATAAAGCAGGTCATCGTAAGAACAATCTGGCTGTGTGGCGGCATGAATCCTTTTTAACCCGAGGTTGGTGGCCATGCCGAAAAGACAGAGGATTAAGCGCTCTTTAACATCTTTGCTGTCAAGGATTTGTCTTTGCCCGGTTGAATAGAAAAACCGTAAAAACTCGACATGCCTGTCGGCCTCGATCAAAACGTCAAGGAGATCGAGGATGCCCCACCGGTTCATCACTTTATTTTTGATTTCCTGTAAAATAGGCCGTTCCGGGCGAGCTTTCATTTTCGGTATGCGGAACAGCCCCTTGCTGCCGCCTCCCGGGTAATAGATATATACATCCCGCTTACGGCTGAAATATGAGTTGGCCGATTCTAATAGCTCCGTCATTTCCTTGCGTATAGGATCAATAAAGCCTTCGGCGGTTTGTGGGATATTTAATTTGTCGCAGTACTCTATTTGCCGCTGGTCCCAGTCCTGTGGCAAATCAAGGTTCGGGTTGCGATAAAGGAAGGCCCCTTCAACCCACACCTCTTTGCATTTCAGGGCTTTTTCAAGCTTTTGAAGCACGCAAAGCTCAAAGTAATAGCGTGCGACCCTCGTTCCGTTGTTGGTCTCCTGATAAACAAGGTTGATCCAATGGCCTTTTATCAGTTCATCTGGAATTGTCTCATCATCCGGGTAATAGGTGCAGCGGCTATCTACGTACCTTTTAACCAGGGATAGGCCGGCAATAAGTGGTTGTTGGGCGGAATTGTTCGCGTGAAACTGCAAAGTTTCAAAAACCGGTTTCAACATCCTGCGATAATGGTGGCTGTATTTCACCTTCATGGTTCTTGTTTTGGAACTATCGTAATCGGCGTCCTGGCTTTCGGCGTCGAATTCTTCAACGATGCGTTTGAGCACATCCACACCGACAGCCTTAAAAATCACATCCTGAATTGTTCCTTCAGGGTTTTCTGTTGATGCCTTGGCGATTTTGTAAAGGATGTTGCTTTTGCCATAAACCTTTCGGATATTCTTGACCAGCTTGACTTCAAGGGATTTGTCGGCCTTCTTTTCAATCCGTCGAATCAGTTCCAGGAAGGACCTGATTATATTATCCGTGACGTCCTGTTGCCGGAAATGCAAAAGAATCGCCATGAGTGAATAGCGGATCGTGGCCGGATGCCGGCGCATTTGATAGCTATCTTCAGGCCGTGCACGATCTTTCAAATACCGAAGAACACCATGCGAAATGCCGTCAAACAGGATTTCCGGTTCTATTTCAAATTCTCTGATAAAGTTAAGTTTGCTAATTTCTTCAATCAGGTTGCGCATGCCCAGGCGCCCGGCTTTGGATTTCATCCAGTCGTATGATGTTGTTTCATTTTCGCCAGGCTTGAGGCATGTGTACATTCTTTTTCTGAATTTGGCAGGAATGCGGTTATAGATTTTTTGATACACCCCTTCAAAAAAACTGTTCCTTGCTGAATTTACAATGCGCTGTAGTTCTCTTTCGCTCGGGAGCTCTATTCCATTTTTACGACATTCATTAACCGCAATATCAAAAAGTTCCTTGCGTGATGGAGATTCATTGGCCCTTTCAATAAGCCGGGAGGATAGCGCAGGTATATCGTCAGCATCAAAGGGCCTGTACCCTGTATGTTCGCGGATTATCGATACGTGCTGATACCAAACTCTGTTTTTCCACTTGTAACTTTCAAAAAGCTCAACATCCAGTCCCAATTGATCCGCAACTCTGTTTATGACGGTTGTCGGGATATCGTTTTTTTCATATGGTGGATAGCCAGCGTACATGAAAGTTTTTAAGAGAACGGCAAAGCCGAGGCGGGTTGAATCCTGCCTAATCCGTTTTAATAAATTAAAATCACTGGGATGTAAGGTGAAGTGTTCGATCAGTTCGTCACGAGGGATATGAGCGGAAATAGATGGATAAGCTGTCATAACCCGAGCTCATTCATTTTGTCCAATATCGATTCAAGTAATTGGACAGTCTCTGATTCTTTCGCTTGGGTTTTGAATGTTTGAATTTTATCCCGCAGCCTCTTTGCCGCCCAATATCTATTATCATAATCTCGGTAGTGTCTTGCTGATTCCAACTCAAAGTCCGTTAGGGGTTTAGCTGTGTTGGTAGCAGGTTTTAATTCACCATCTTTCACTTGAAACTCGACTATCCACTCTTTGGCCCCATCAATTGTTTTGCCATTCCTATCGCCGTTGTCACTAATGGATGCAGCGGCAATTGAAATACTGAGAGACCATCAATTGTTTTGCCATTCCTATCG
>JAERRP010000303.1 GCA_016735415.1 Desulfobacterales bacterium
TTTAGGGGAGCCGGCATGAGCGAAAACGAGAAAGCCTCGGTGGCGTTTAAGGATTTCAAAGCGTCGTTTTTTTATGGAGACCGTTCGAATTTGAACTTCAAGTGGCTGGCCCATTTAGAGGACCGCCAGGCCGCTGACTTTTTCCAGGACCTGCTTGACGGAATCGGCCCGGCCCTGGATGATGACAACTGGCAGAACCTGCTCGATAAAGATGAAAAAGAGGCCGAAGCCGGCGCCCGCCACCAGCGACAGGAAAAGCTCCATCCGCCCCAGGGCCAGCCCCCGGTAAAGACAGACCAGTCCCAGGGCTCCGAACAGGCCGGCCAGGGCACCGGCCGCCAGATGCTTAAAACCCGGAACGGGTTCGTCCAGAAATAGGGCCATGGTTACGAGCAGGATTCCCCCGATGACCTGCGATAGAAAAAGGACCGTGAGGACCGGGTTGCGCCGGGTCGCGAAGCCGCCGCTGAAATCGCCGGCACCCCATGCAATGGCGCTGCTCAAGCCGAAAGTTACGGCCAGTGTTTCCGGGTCGATCATTTCGTATTATCCGGGTTGAAATATCGTCTGATGGGATCCGGGGCCGGGCACGACGCGCAATGCTTCGCCGCTGTCTGCCCGACGGGCATGCTTTTTATCCCTTCGGTCAACGGTTGTTCCCACGCCCCCGGAGAATTTTCCCGCTGGTCCGATTGTGCCAAGGGCGCCAATCTTCTGCTCCAGGCGGCCCTGGCACTGGCGGCCGGCGATTTTAACCCCCCGCATCAGGACCGGGCATGAAGCGCGGAATTCTGGCTGACCTCGAGGCGTCATATGGCACCTGAAATGACGAAGCACACCATTCGGATGAGAGATGATACCCGCTCGCAAATAACGGTTTTCAGGGGCGACCACAGCTCCCCGGTGGTTATCTGCATGCCGGCCATGGGGGTGAGGGCGGCGTTCTACGAGCCGCTGGCCCTCAATCTCGGCCGGTGCGGGCCGATTGCCGCCCGGATCAGGCAGTGGGTGGATGGAGAGGTCGTCAACCTCAGCCGGTGAAGGATTGCCGAAGCCTCCGCACCGACGCCGCCCGCACCGGGCGTTTTATTCCCCGTAATTTTTAGCGCACTGGAACAGGAGCACAATGCCGCCAACCGATCCCGGCCCATCCGGCCCCGAAACAGTCGCCGAGGCGCTTTTCAACTACGCCATCGACCGCCAAGACGTCAAATGGCTGATGGCCCAACTGCACGAAGAGGCGGCCATCAATCGTCATACGGTCGAATACGAACTGCAGATCCTGAAAATCATCAGTGTGGGGTGGAGCATCGCCTACCAGCTGGAGAACGCGCCGGCGAAGCAGTCGCTTCTGGAAGGCTTCTGGGCCGCTGTTCAGCAATACGCCCAAAGCCTCTCCCGGACCACGGAACTGATGATCGGGCAGGATATCGATTACTTCCAGATCCTGCGGGAACGGCTGGACATGTATCTGGAGGCCATGGCCGGGAGCGAAGAGAAAAACAATCCTGCCAGCGTGATCGGCCCCGTTTTTGCCCGTACCTGTGGCAACGCGGACGACATCTTCACCCTCATGACGGGCTCCAAGATGTTCATGTCGGTGGTCGGGCGAGTGAAGACCTACCTCGATAATCTTTCCTGACCCTAAAGAGCCAGGGATCGGTTTTTTTCCTTGCGCCGGTTCCGGTGCAGCCGCTGCAGTGCGACGCCGGCGGCCCCCCCCAGGGTGTTCAGCATCAGATCCAGCATCTGGGAGCTGCGCGAAGGAATCCAGGCCTGGGCCAGTTCGATTCCCAGGCTGAGCATAAAACAAAGTCCGACGCACAGGATAAGGTTGCGCCGGGCGGTGCCGCCCCCGAAGTCGGCCCGCAAGGCACTCAGGAAAAAACCCAGGGGTATGAATCCCAGAAAGTTGATGAAAACGTCTTTTACAAAACCGATTCGCCGGCGAGCGTTATCCCAGGGCAGGCGCAGGATTTCCTTTTTGAGGATTTGCACGCCGGCCGGTATGATCAGATAGCGGGTATCGCCCATGCGGTTGAAGGCCTTCTGGCCCGGCACGTCATTGAAAAGATAGAGAATGTCAGGATCCGAGGTCACCGCCAGGGAAAAATCGCGGGATTTCTTCCATTGGTCAAAATGCGCGGCGACGGTTGAAGGCGAGAGAGCCTGCCTGTAGATCGCCAGTCCGTACAGGTCGCCATTCCAGGAGTGGCGCGCATAGACGGAGTTGCCCACCACCAGGGTGACGGGGGCGTAGCGGTTGGGGACCTTGAGGGTCAGGCTGGTCGTGCGGGCCACGGGTTGACCATCCATAAAGATGCGCGTGCCGCCGGGCCCCGATGTGACCGTGATCAGGCGTTCGATTCCGGCCGGCAGGGCGTTTGCCACCCCGAGCCGCTTGAGCCTGCGGCGGCCACTGTAGTCGTTGCCGTGCATCACGATCAGAGACGAACGCCACTGGCCGATCAGGAGTTGTTCGGCATCACGACCGCCGTGCAGCATCATCAGGATCTGGAAGCGGTCGCGTTTCAAGGCCTCGGCCCTCACGGCCAGTTCGAAGGACAGGCCGGTGCCGGCCGGCGATGCCGGACTAGAAGCCGTTTCAAAGGCCTTCAGACAATAGGCCATGCCGTAATGCCCGAAACGCAGCCCGGCCCGGTCCGGATGCCATTCAACCTGGTTGGTCGCGGTGGCCCCCTCGAAGCGCAGCCCGAAAAAAAGGGTCATCAGCACCAGCGCAATATTGATGCCGATAAGCCCTCTTCTGGATAGATAGCCTTTGGTGGCGATGGGATGCACCTGTTTGCCGTTTAGGGTTTAATCGGAAAGGGTCTATGGCTGCGCTGTTAATGTTCCCGGGCACGGTCTGTATCAAATGCCGTGATGCCAATGGCCAAGTCTAATACATAACATAATACCAATTGCCCCCCAGCGTAAAGTCCACAGTGGTCGTCGGGCTTGTAAAAGCATAATATTCCGATGTGATTTCAACGGGTTTTAAAGTAAAGACCTCTGGTGAGGGGCTGAATG
>JAERRP010000254.1 GCA_016735415.1 Desulfobacterales bacterium
CTTCGGCCGCGATCGCGGCGGGGCCTACGGCAATTTCATCCTTCGCCAGATTGGCGGATGGGCGGTCGGCCTATTTATCATCGGCCTTCTGCCGGGCATCAACAACTGGGGGCACGGCGGCGGATTCGTGACGGGTTGGGGACTGGCCATGCTGCTGGGCTACCAGGAAAAAATCCGGGAAAACCTCTTCCACAAGACACTTGCCGGGGTCTGCGCCCTGGCCACCGTTCTCACCCTCGGCATGACAAGCCTTTACGCCCTGTACTACGTGCTGGTAATCTAAATTGAATTTATCATGCCCGCCGAGGTCAAGGAAAACACCATGCCAATCGATGCCGAAAAATTTGACAGAATCGCACGCACTGTTTTAAGACCCGTTTATCCAGTCATTGCCGACCAGATCATCAAGCGGACCGGCATCACCCGGGGCGCCGGCCTCGATATCGGCTGCGGCAACGGGTATCTCGGCATGGCCCTGATGGCGCTGACCGATCTGTCGGTTAGTTTCCTGGACCCCTCCCGGGCGATGCTGGATATAGCGCAAGGCCATACATCCGCGCAGGGGTTCTCCCCTCGCACCACCATCGTGCAAGGCGATGTAAACGACATCCCGTTGCCGGACAATGCCTTCCAGCTGGCCGTCAGCCGGGGGTCGATCTTTTTCTGGCAGAACCTGTCAACCGCCTTGCAGGAAATCCTCCGGGTTCTGTCCCCAGCCGGCATGGCCTATATCGGCGGTGGATTCGGAACCGCCGCCTTGAAAGAAGAGATCAGCCGCAAAATGGAAGCCAGGGATCACGGTACTTCGCGTTGGAAAAATAAAGTCCGCCGCATGGGCACCGATATGCGCCTTGCATTCGAACAAGCTTTAAAACGTGCCGGGATCGTTAACTATGACATCGTTCATAACGATGAGGTGGGGTTGTGGATCGTTATGACTAAATAATGTCCGTCCAGAAATGGTCTTTTTTGCCCTGATCGGCCGGTCGTAGCGGGTTTGCGGCTGCGGCGTACAAAAGTACGCCTCACCACAACCCCGCTGCGGCCGTATCAGAACAAAAAATCCTCATTTCTGAATCGGACACGATCATGCCGTCCTTAAATCCGTGGATGGACACAAGTTTGCGCTTTTTGATATTGAGGTGCTCTTGTAAAGAGCGCTATTCTTGGACGGCACGTTGGTGCGCCTCGCGCATACGGGTTTCCACATAATCCAGCAGTTTTTTATCGTAGGCTTCGATGTCGAAACAGGTGGCGTCTTCACCCAGCAGTCCCTCCGGCACGAAATCGCCCTGTTCTTCCGGGTCGCTGATCATCTCGCCGTAAAAACAGACCGACAGCCAGCGCGGCGAGTCCTCGATAACATCGATCATGACAAAGAGCGGACGCTTTTGTTGATTTGGATGGATACCCCGCAATGAATAAGTAAGCCCCGGCCGAGGCACAAAATCCAGACTGATCTGGTCCATGGTTTCAAGGCGGGCCTTTAGTCTCAAAAAGGCCTGTTTGTTCTTCTCTTCCGTATCGGACCATTCGTCAATAAAGGATTGAAGGGCCTGCTTTGATTCGCTCATTGGCTTTCTCCATCGAACAGGTTGTGGTTATTAAGGGCTCGCGAAAAAAAATAACTTAACATTTTAAACGCCGATACATCCCGTCGGGCGGCGTTGCCAAAGCTCGGAATAAGCCAGCTATTCCTGCGCTTTTGCGCCTTGCCGGGCAGGCGCCTCAACGCCTAAAATTGCTAATTTATTTTTGCGCGAACCCTAAAGGGACCAAGGGGTCACCCCGGGCACCGCTTTTAATCGCCAAACGACTAGGCTCGAAACTATAACAGGGTATGTGTGAAAATCAACAGACCATAGCCGGCGGCCAATACGATCAATTGTCGCACCACGCGCTGGGGCCAGAAGGGAAGATCTTGGATGAGTGGATGGCAGGGCATTTCAGCGCGCGGGAAGAAGATGATTTCGCATCCGCCGGTCGTGAATATCGGTGCCTGGCGGGCGTGTTTCAGACGTTGCCGAATCATCCGGATCAATTTGCGGTCCTCGACCCGCTGTGCTTCGCGCAGCATTTCCAGATAAATATCGGTGGTCTGGTAAAAAGGCTCGTAGGATTCGGCCAAGGCACCAACCTCCTGCTATAACGGGGCCTCCGTGATCTGTCCTTCGTTAGGGGCCGCATCGGAAAACAACCGCGCCAGCTTCTCGGCAATGTAGTCGATCAATTCCCTGTCATTCAGGAGCACCGCCTTGTTCAGCATCTCCAGATAGGCATCCAGGCCCGGAAACTGTTCGATCGTTTTTTCACTGACGTCAAGGCCCTGCGGGGAAGTCGCATCATGTCCTCGAACCTTGCCGGTGGGGTTGGGGATCAATGCCGATACCGGTATATTGAGCACCCGGGCCAGGTTCTCGATATCCTGCTGCGTCGGCTTCTGGCGCCCCAACTCGATGTTCTTGATTTTGGTGCGGCCCGATTCAAATGAAGTGTTAAATGCATCAGCGCCCAGGGTGCCCTGATTCAACCCGGCGCGCCGACGGCAAATCTGGACAATTTCAGATTGCGACAGTTCCATGAGGCCGTCGATCTCCTTTCGTAGGTATTGTGAATATCTCAATATTACGTCCAAATGAGTAATTGTCAATGTAATAAAGGAGGGGCGGCCTCATATTCCCGGCAAAACCGGACAGGTCGCGGTGGTGATGGTGCCTGCAGGCGTCGTTCAGACCCCCAGATACCGAGCCTTCAGGGACTCGTCCGCAGCCAGTTCGTCCGTGCGCCCCTGCCATACCACGCGACCGTTTTGCATGATACAGTGACGGTCGGCAATTTGCATCAGGGCATCCAGGTTTTTATCGATGATCAGGATCGCGTGGCCGTTGGCTTTCAACTGGATCAGGCTTTGCCAGATCTCCCGGCGGATCAGAGGCGCCAAACCTTCCGTGGCCTCGTCCAGGATGAGCAGTTTGGGATTGGTCATCAAGGCACGAACGACGGCGAGCATCTGCTGTTCGCCGCCGGATAGCTGGTTGCCGAAATGAGTGCGCCGGTCGGCGAGACGCGGGAAAAGGGTCAGGACGCTGTCGAGCGTATACGGTGAAGGTGATTCCAGACGATTGGCGGCGGGCGCCACCATATTTTCATAAACCGTCAGGTTGGGGAAAATCTGCCGTCCTTCCGGCACCAGTCCGATCCCCAAACGGGCAATGGCATAGCTGGGCAGCCGGTGAATATCGGTTCCATCAAAAACGATTCGTCCCGCGCGCACCGGTGTCAGCCCCATGATGGAACGTACCGTGGTGCTCTTGCCCATACCGTTGCGGCCCAGCAGGGTAACCACTTCGCCCTCCCGAACCTCAAGGCTGACGCCGAACAGGGCCTGGCTTTTCCCGTAGAACGTCTCGATGCGCTCGACTGTTAACACTCGTCTCCCCCTTGCGGACTGTCCTCATCACCCAGGTAGGCCTGGCGCACGGCCGGATTGCAGCGGATTTCCTCCGGGGTGCCGCTGGCAATGGCCCGGCCGTAAACCAACACCGTGATCCGGTCGGCCAGGGCGAAAACCGCCCCCATGTCGTGCTCCACCAGCAGGATCGTGAATTCGGATTTCAAGCGCCGGATCAACTTGGACAGTTGCACGGCCCCGCCGGGCCCCATGCCGGCATAGGGGTCGTCGAGCAGCAGCATCTTGGGATGGCCCGCCAAAGCCATGCCTACCTCCAACTGCCGCTTCTCGCCATGGGACAGGTTGGCCGCCGGCACGTGCCCGCGGTCCTCCAGCCCCATGCGTTCCATGGCCGGCCCGATGGCCCGTCGGATCAGCGGATCGGCGCCGGCCCGGCGCCAGAAGCGGAAACTGTGGCCGTTGTGGGCCTGGATGGCCAGGGAGAGATTTTCGCGTACCGTGAGTTGGTCGAACACTGATGTGATCTGGTAGGAGCGCGCCAGCCCCAGCCGGGCCCGGCGGTGAACCGGCAGGTGGGTAATCTGCCGGCCGTCAAAAAAGATCTGGCCGCTGTCCGGTGCCAACTCGCCGCTCAACTGGTTGAGGGCCGTGGTCTTGCCGGCCCCGTTGGGTCCGATCAGGGCATGCAGTTCGCCGCGGGCCACCTCCAGGGAGAAATCGTTGCTGGCCGGAACAGCGCCTAAACGCTTGGTCAGTGATTGAACCGTGAGCAGAACGTCAACCATGGTTGCCGTTGCCTCCGGCAATCAAGCCGTAGATGCCGCGTTTGGCGAACAGGACCACAAGGATCAGGAAGGGGCCCAGATAAACCATCCAGTGTTCGGTGTAGATCGAAAGCAATTCCTCCATCAGCAGCAGGGTCATTGCGCCCAGGACCGGCCCGAAAAGGGTTCCCATCCCGCCGAGCAATACCATGACCAGGATCTCCCCGGAGCGGGTCCAATGCATCAGACCGGGGCTGACGTATTCCGTCTGGTTGGCGATCAGGGCGCCGGCCAGGCCGGCACCGGCGCCGGCAATCACGAAGCAGACCAGCCGGTAACGAAACGTGGGAAATCCCAGGGACTTCATACGCCGCTCGTTTTCCTTGCAGCCCCGGATGACCATGCCGAAGCGGGAATGGACAAGCCGGTAGGACAAGAAGAGAAATGCGGCCAGCGCCGCCAGGCAGAGGTAGTAAAACTGCCGGTCGTCCCCCAGGTCAATCCCCGGCACGGTATTGCGGGCGAATAGGCTGATGCCGTCGTCCCCGCCGTAGGCCTCCAGGGAGACAAAAAAATAGTAGAGCATCTGAGCAAACGCCAGGGTAATCATGATGAAATTCATGCCACTGGTGCGCAGGCTCAAGGCGCCGATGACCGACGCCGCCACCGCGGATATCAAGACCGCGACCGGCCAGAGCACCAGCGCACTCTCATGGCCGCCGACCTGGAAGGGCCAGGTGACGACCGGGGTCCCCTCGAAACCGTGAACGGACAGGATGCAGACCACGTAGGCACCGATCCCGAAAAAGGCGGCATGCCCCAGACTCACCATACCGCCGAAGCCCAGCATGAGATCGAGGCTGACGGCGGCCAGGGCATAGATCAGGATACGACTGAAGAGGGTCACCAGATAGGGGTCATCCGTCAATTCGGCCATAAGGGGCAATACCAGCAACAGGACGGCACCGCCGGCAATGGCCAGGGCTTTGCGGTTTAGGCGCGATTTATCCATGGGCCGGCAGCAGTCCCCGGGGGCGGCACACCAGGATGGCCGCCATGAGCAGATAAACCGACATGGATGCCAGGGAGGCGGCCGCTCCGTCGGCATAGGCCGGGGTGAGAAACAGGCGCAACAGCATGGGTAGAAAGGCCCGGCCGAGGGTATCCACCAGTCCCACCAGCAAGGCGCCGATCAGGGCGCCGCGGATGGACCCGATCCCGCCGATGACGATCACCACGAAGGTGAGAATCAGAATGCTCTCGCCCATTCCGGATTCCACGGCCAGGATGGGGCCGGCCATCACGCCGGCCAGTCCGGCCAGCAGCGTACCCAGGCCGAAAACTATGGTGTAAAGAAGGCGGATGTTCACGCCCAGGGCGCCGGCCATCTCCCGGTTACTGGCCCCGGCACGGATCTGCATACCGATGCGGGTACGGGTGAAGAGCAGGTAAAGCAGCACCGCCACCATGATGCCCACGGCGATGACAGCAATGCGGTAGCTGGGATAAGGGACACCGGGGATCAATTCGATGCTTCCAGCCAGCCATGACGGCACATCCATGAACAGGGGTTGACGCCCCCAGATGATGCGCGTCAGTTCATTGAAAAACATGATCAACCCGAAGGTGGCCAGCACCTGATCCAGGTGATCTTTTTTATAGAGCCGCCGCAGCACCAGGATTTCCACCACCATGCCGGTCAGCGCCGCCGCCGGCAGGGCCGCCAGAACGCCCAGGATAAACGATCCGGTGCGGACGGCCACGGTGGCGCCCACGTAGGCACCGATCATGTAGAACGAACCGTGGGCCAGATTGATCACCTGCATGATCCCGAACACCAGGGTCAGGCCGGCGGACATCAGAAACAGCATGATGCCCAACTGAAGCCCGTTGAGCAGTTGTTCGATAAACAGGAGCATAAGATTCTATCGGAAGACGATCTTGGTTTCCGTTCAGAAAAGGCAGGTTGTGGCTCAGGCCAAGGCCACAGCGTTGTGGCCACCGCAGGCGCAGTTGGGCTGCTTCGAGGATGGCGGCAAGGCGAGAACGCCGGCCTGGACCGCAAGATGCCGTTTCCGGACGGAAACTATTTTAGTTTGCACTGCTCGACGTAAACGTTGCTGTGATCCGTAAAGACCGCTTTGAGGGTCTTGTTGGTGTACGTGCCGCTGGCATCCTTGACCACCTCACGAATGTAGAGGTCCTGCACCGGGTGCTGGTTGGGAGCAAAGGCGAATTTGCCCCGCACGGTCGGAAAATCGGCCTTGCGGATAGCCTGGCGCAGGGCATCCAGTTTGGCGACATCGCCGCCCACCTGCTTCAGGGCGCTGCCCAGCAGCCGGGCGGCATCATAACCCTGGCTGGCGTACAGCGTGGGGGTGCGGCCGTAAGCCTTTCTGAATGCCGCCACGAACTGCCGGTTGGCCGGATTGTCCAGGTCATGGGTCCACTGCGAACCGTTTTTCACACCGAGAGCCGCATCCTTGACCGCCTGCAGCAGACGCTCGTCAAAGGAGAACGCCGGGCCGAAGACCGGAATGGTTTGATTGAGGCCGGCCTGGGCGTATTGTTTGATAAAATTGATCCCCATGCCCCCGGGCAGGAAGAAGAACACCGCGTCGGGTTTGGCCGCCCGCAGAGCCGCGATTTCGGCGGCGTAGTCCGACTGGCCCAGTTTGGTGTAGACTTCACCTGCGATGGCCCCTTTGTAATAACGCTTGAATCCGGCCAGGTGGTCCTTGCCGGCCGGGTAATTGGGCGCCAGCAGGTAGACCTTCTTGAACCCGGCCTCGGTCACATACTTGCCCACGACCTCGTCGAGATTGTCATTCTGGTACGCCACGTTGAAGTAATTTTCATGGCAGCCTTTACCGGCCAGCAGCGAGGGGCCGGCGTTAGGGCTGACGTAGATCACATCCTGCCGCACGACCTTGGGCACCACGGCAATGGCCACGTTGGAAAAAACGATGCCGGTTAAAATCTTCACTTTGTCGCGTTTGATGAACCGCTCGGCAATCTGTTTGGCTTTTTCAGGTTTGCGGCCATCGTCATCCACGAGCAGTTCCACCGGCACCCCTCCCAGTTTGCCGCCCTCCTGGTCGATGGCCAGTTGAAATCCGTCGCGGATCTCCTCGCCCAGATATCCCGCCTTAGTGGACAGGGTTGTAATCATCCCGATTTTGACCGGTTCCATCGCCAGGGTTGAAACCGCCGACATCATCGCCACCGCAACCACTAAAACCAGAAGCCGTTTCTGCATCCTCCCTCCCCTTTCCTGCCGCCCGCCGCCATTACCCGCCGCGGCGCGCTCTGTTTAATCTGCACTGCGCGTTTAAACCGTTTTAAACAGATCCGTATAGAAGTCTTCTCAAGACTATAATTTTAGTTCCTGATACGGCGGACGCCTTTTTCAAGCCGGCGGAATACGCCTGTATCTCGAATACGTGAATCGAACGCGCCCCCCTTACCGCCTAGCGCAAGCCGCGGATAAAACCGCCTGCGGCGTCCACGCCCTGGGTTTCCACCAGCCGAATGGTCTGCGTACCGATAACGGCGATATCGACCTTGCCCCTGAGAAAATCGATATCCGCTTTTTCCTTGACGCCGAATCCCAGCGCCAGGGGCAGATCGGTCGCCGCCCGGCAGCGGGCCAGGTACGATCTCAGATCATCCGAAAAACGCGTATCCATACCGGTGACCCCCTTGCGGGCCACGCAGTAGACAAATCCGCGGGCGAACGAGGCCAGATAGCGCATGCGTTCATCGCTCGTCGTGGGGGAATAAATAAAGATCGGATGCGTGGCCCTCCGGGTCATGCCCTCGATATAATCCGCTCCTTCCTCAGGCGGCAGATCCGGTACGATGGCCCCCTGCAGACCGCTCTGCGCCAGATTGTCCACAAACCGCTCCACCCCATAGCGATAGAGAATGTTGAAATAGGTCATGTAGACGAAGGGAATTGGATGGCGCTGGGCCACCTCACGGCCGAAAGCCAGACAGCGTTCCACCGTGACCCCCCGCTGCAGAGCCTCCTGATTGGCGCGCAGAATCACGGGTCCGTCGGCGATGGGCTCCGAGAACGGAATCTGCAGCTCCATCAGGTCCACGCCGGCCGCCACCATGGTATCGACCATTTTCAGGCTGTCTTCCCAGGAGGGATAGCCCAGCACGATATGGGTCATCAGGAGGATATCTTTTTCTTTGCGCCGCTGTCGCAGGTATTGATCAAGCATGATCGCCTCTTAAAAAACCATTGTGGGGACGGCTTCGTAAAATGTTCAAGACCAAGGCGTGCCAATTCCGAGAAGGGAGGCGTACACCGGTACGCCGCAGTGACGCGGAATGCCGCACAACGCCGATATTGGATATTTTACGAAAGTCGTCAAGCATGATACTGCTCCGCTTTCCGTATGATGAATTCCCGCCAGCCCGGGTCCTCGAGGGCATCCGCCACCGTGAAGATATCCTTATCCCCCCGGCCCGACTGGTTGATCACCAGGACGTCCGCCGGCGAAAGCGCGGGGGCCTCCTTAAAAGCCTGGACAAAGGCGTGGGCCGATTCGAGCGCCGGTATCAGGCCCTCCTTGCGGATGGTCAGACGCATGGCCTCCACGACTTCCCGGTCCGTGGCCGCTTCGAAGCGCACCCGGCCGGTTTCCTTGAGGTGGGCCAGAATAGGCGAAACGCCGACATAGTCCAGCCCGGCCGCAATGCTGTGGGTCTCCTGCATCTGCCCTTCGTCGTCCTGCAGGAAATAAGTCTTGTAGCCCTGGGCCACACCGACGGTCGCATCCGGGGAGCACAGACGGGAGGCATGTTCGCCGGAATCCAGGCCCCGCCCGCCGGCTTCCACACCGACCAGTTCGCCCTCGGCGTCGTCCAGGAAGCCGCTGAAAATGCCCAGGGCGTTGGACCCGCCGCCGACACAGGCAAAAACCCGGGCCGGCAGCCGGCCTTCGCGCGCCAGGATCTGGGCCCGCGCCTCCTGCCCGATGATCGACTGAAAATGGGTGACCATTTCCGGAAAGGGATGGGGCCCGCAGGCCGTGCCCAGGACATAGTGGGTCTTGTCCATATTGGAAACCCAGTCGCGAAAGGCTTCGTTGATGGCGTCTTTCAGGATGCGTGTGCCGTCCTTGACCGGCACCACTTCGGCCCCCAACTGCTCCATCCAGAAGACATTCGGGCGCTGGCGCTCGACATCCACAGCCCCCATGTAGATGGTACAGTCATACCCGAAGCGGGCGGCCATGGTGGCGGTGGCCACACCGTGCTGGCCGGCGCCGGTTTCGGCGATCACGCGCGTTTTGCCCATACGTTTGACCAGAAGGCCCT
>JAERRP010000178.1 GCA_016735415.1 Desulfobacterales bacterium
CGGATACTGCCAATAATTATGCAAGGTGTCCCCACCTTCCCACCAATATTGTCGAATGAGGGCCATGTGCCGTAAAATTAGCCCTTTAAACATTCCGGGTAGCCTGTTCAAGCCTATCGATAACCCATTGGTTAAGGCTCCTGCCCGACTTTGCCGCCGCTGACGCAATCTCACTGTGAAGTGCTGCTGGAAGACGGAGGTTGAATTTTCCAGAGTATGGTTTTTTGGGGTCTATACCCCTTTCACGGCAGTCTTCAAGATACGCTTCGATCACGGCATGAAAGCTTTCTATGGCTTCAGAAATTGTTTGGCCGTCAAATCCGATGATGTCTTTGGTATTGATAACCCTGCCAACGAGAATGCCGTCATCGAAGTCAGGCTCAATTTTGGCCATATACCCTTTGTAGGTGACTGTATTCATGGTAAGTCTCCTGTTCGTGTCAATAATTCCCTGACAAGCCTTATCGCGTATCTCTTCAACTCTTTTTGCGGATGCGGGCTGTGAATATTAATCGATTCGCCTTTCAGATCAATGCGGACTTTGGAACCGTCCCCGTACCGAATCTCGCCGCCAAGGGCCTTGATGAGAGAGGCGATTGTCCGCCATTCGATCCCTACCGGTGTGGGTTTCTTAAATATGGCGGTAAGCGGTTTATGTTGCTTGGTGTTCACATTCGTATGGTACTGCATCGTAGTACCTTTGTCAATGGCGGAACGGCGCTTTACATTTGGCCGCCCAATGAAAGATGAACCCGCAGAAAGGCAAAACCTTCCGTTTTCGTCATTCCTGTGAACGAGGGAATCCTGTAAAATCAGGTGTTTATTGAATGGGTTTTATTCACCATAGACCGGTCCATGGACGCTGTCAGGGATTTACTGAAAAAACAGGATTATGTATACCCGTTGATTTCAAATACAAGCGAGGAATGCGTCATCGGAGGCGAGCGCGAAGCGGTTGAAGGTTTTATCCATGGGATCGGTTGCCGGCATGTGCCAATTGAGGGCGTCACCATAGCCCATTGTGAAGTTTTAAAGGAAGTGGAAGACGCTTACCGGGAATTGCATCTGCGGAAAACCACCGCCCCGCCCCATATAAAATTTTACAGCGGCGCCCGGGGGAAATCCTATGACGTCACCCGTGAATCGGCCGCCGATGCAATCCTTTCCCACGCCATTCACGGCGTTGATTTTGTAAAAACCATTAAAGCCGCCCATGACGACGGGGCAAGACTATTCCTGGAAATCGGTCCCGGCGCATCCTGCACCCGGATGATCAACCATATCCTTCACGGACGTCCCCATGTTGCAAGGTCGTTTTGTATTCAGGGTCAAGACCCGTACTCGCTGATGCTACGGGGCCTGGGGCAATGCATTGCCGAGGGCGTCCCCGTAGATATGAAGGCATTGTACGGCCGGGCCTATCAGGATAAAAACGGGCACCCGGCTGCGCAAACAAAAAATGATGACACACATGGCTCACCGCCTATCCGGATTAAAACGGGCGGGAAGCCTTTTGTCATGCCAACATTGACCGGGCGCCCTCAAAAACAGACCCTCAGCACCATGGAAACCGGGATTCAGAAGCGTCAAAAAAGAAAACCCCTCGAATCTGATGAAGTGATCACGCAGTTTACAAAAACCGAACAGGCAAAGATCGATACCCATTCCATCTACCTGAAGTTCTCATCGGAAATAACCGGGGCAATGGCGGATAATCTGGCACAACAGCTTGCGATTATTGAAAAATCCGGCGGCAAAACCGCCAAAACCGTTTCAGCCGAACCTGCGAGATCCCTTACCCGTGAGCAGTGCATGGAGTACGCAATAGGATCCATTGCAAAGGTGTTCGGACAAAAATATGCCGAAATAGACGGGTATCCCACCCGTGTCCGTCTCCCGGATGAACCGTTAATGCTGGTTGACCGGGTCGTTTCCATTGAAGGCGAACCTTTGGTGTTGGGTCCTTTGCGAATCATCACCGAGCATTATGTAAGGAACGGCGCATGGTATCTTGATTCGGGCAGGATGCCCATCTGCATCACCGTGGAGGCCGGCCAGGCCGACCTCATGCTCTCAGGCTTTGCGGGGATCGATTTTCACACCAAGGGGTCGGCCGTGTACAGATTGCTGGATGCGGACATCACCTTTCACCGGCATCTGCCCCTTCCCGGAGAGACCATCCGCTATGATATCCGGATCCAGCGTTTCTTTACGCTGAACAACACCCATTTCTTCAATTTCGAGTATGACGGCGCCATCGACGATGTGCCCTTGTTGACCATGCGGAACGGCTGCGCCGGTTTTTTCACGGAAGAGGCCCTTGCGGCAGGGCGAGGATTGACCGACAACCGTCTCAACAGCGGCCCGGAGAAAGGCAAAGTGGCTCCGGGATGGCGGGAACTGGTCGAAATGAAAGTTGAATCCTATGATGAAGCGCAACTGAAGGCCCATCACGAAGGCGATTTTACCGCCTGTTTCGGCCCATCATTCAAATCCCTCGGGTTGCGCCGTCCGTTGACCCTGCCGGGGGGCCGGATGAAGCTGGTGGACCGCATCGTAACCGTTGATCCCAAAGGCGGTCGTTACGGCCTGGGGTTGATTCGGGCCGAAGCCGATATTCATCCCGACGACTGGTTTTTGATGTGCCATTTTGTGGATGACCGCGTCATGCCGGGGACCCTCATGTATGAATGCTGCATGCATACCCTCAGGATATTTCTGTTGAGAATGGGCTGGGTCGCGGAAGCGGAGGCCGTTTCCCTCGAACCGGTTCAAGGGGTCACGAGCCGTTTGAAATGCCGGGGCCAGGTGCTTGAAACCACGTCCGTGGTCACCTATGAAATTGCCGTTAAAGAGCTGGGGATCCTTCCTGAACCCTACGCCATTGCCGATGCCAGGATGTATGCGGACGGAAAATATATTGTTGATATGGAAAACATGTCCATCAAAATGGCGGGGATCTCTTTTGAAAAACTGGCGGCTTTATGGCAAGCAGAACCTCAATTGAAGAAGGATCAACCGCCCCATGAATTCAAACCGGCGGTTTATGATGAAAGCCGGATTATCGCCTTTACCGAAGGGAAACCATCCGTCGCTTTCGGCGCACCGTACCAAATATTTGATGAAGGGCGCCGCATCGCACGCCTGCCGAGAGCCCCGTATCAATTTCTGGACCGCATTACCCATGTGGCGGGGGAAGCATGGAAGATGGTGGCCGGGGGCGTGGCCGA
>JAERRP010000839.1 GCA_016735415.1 Desulfobacterales bacterium
CCCACGCCCATCCCGGGGAGTGCGTGGCTCGTCGGCAGCGGCATCATGGGACTGGCCGTTTTGCGGCGACGGAGAGATCGCTGAGCCCTTTTCAGGTTATTCAATCCATAAAGGCAAAGCCTCATAACGGCTTTGCCTTTATTTTTGTGGGAGAAGGGGCATCCATTTGCAGCCTGCGGCCATAGCCCCCGGATCGATTAACACGAAATGCAAACTGGCGGCCGCCGAAACTTTACCGATCCGCCAGGAGAACCGCTCGCCCCCCCTTGCCGGTGGGGAAATCAACAACCTCCAACCCGGCCCTTGAAGCGTCTTCCAATAGGGATTCGAATGCTGTCCGGCTGACGTGCATCTTGGGTTCGACGACCAGCAGCTTCCCGCCCGCATTCAACATGGATCTGGTTTCCGCGAAAAAGTGTCGGGGGTCGGGTGTCTCGTGGACCATGTAAAAGGCCAGCACGAAGTCGGCCGCACAGTCCAGATCGACGCGCTCCGCCCGGCATCGATGATAGACCATCCGCTCGGCCAGGCCGTGTCGGAAAGCTTTTTTCTTCACGCGATCCAGCATATCGGGCTGCAGGTCAACAACGATGACCCGTCCCGCCGGGCCGACCATTCTGGCCATATCGACCGAGAAAAACCCTGGCCCGCACCCCAGGTCGACAACCGTATGGCCGGCCTTGATATAATCCCCGAGCAGCTTGACGGGGTTCTGGAATAGCCGCCGAATCCAGTTGTCGAGCATAAAGGCCATTTTGTGGGGACACACCCGCCGCCGCCCGAGGGTTTCGTCCGTGAGTACCGGCATTTTTTCTCCTCCTAAGTGTTTAGTATATATACGCTTAACCCAAAATTTTTTAGGTTAGGGTTTTCTTTAAAAACGTTTCCAGTTTTTCCATAAACTCGATCAGGAAGTCGATCCGCTCCGGGCTTATATTTAAAAAATAGTCTTTGAACCCGCCATCCATGGTTTCGTGCCAGTGCTTGTGGGCAAAATAAGCGGTTTTGCCTTTAGAAGTCAGCTTTACGATCGATCGCGAGCTGTTTTCAGGATCCTCGATTTTTAATGTAAGCCCCTTTTTTTCCAGTCTTTTAAGATTTTGCGAAACGGCGCCCTTGGTAACCCCCAGGATCCTGGACAGGTCGGTCACACTGGCGGATTCCTGGTTATCGCCAATGATTTCGATCAGATGAATCTCCGTACTGGTGAGGCGTTCGTCAGTGCCGAACCTGCGCGGGGCCTGTTCCAGGCGTACGGCCAGTTCCACAATCGATTTGAACCGTTCGTGAATGGTATGAATACGGTTTTCATTCATAATAGAAGTGTATAGTACATAAACACACTTGTCAACTTATTAATCAGCCGGCCATCCACAGGCCGCCGTGAACGGAATCCATCTGCCGGGTGTTAAACCGTTTTATGCATTTATTGCGGGCAGGATCTTTAACCAACACACAATCGCATCAGCGGGATTGAGCGCCCATTTACATCATCGCGACCGGCCGGAGGATTTACAAAGAAAAGATTGATCGCACGCTTGAAAAAGCGATATAGATCCATCACAAGGCCTTTGAACAGCAACTGAAACCCGGGGTTATCCCGTATGGTCCCCAGCATTGAAGAACTCGATTACCGCCGCACCCCGATCGGCGAACTTATTCTGAGACGCCGGCGGTCGCTGAGCGGCGCCGAGGTGTTTGAGGTGAAGCTCAATGACCGCTTCCTGATGTCGAGCCTGGTCAACGAATCCGAGATCGCGCTGGCCCGGCTGGCCCTGGCCGACCTGGAACCAAAAGCGCTCGACGTGGTCGTGGGCGGCCTGGGGCTGGGCTACACGGCCCGGACGGCGCTGGAACATGCCGGTGTGCGGTCGGTGCTGGTGATTGAATATCTGGCCGAAGTCATCGCCTGGCACCGCGGCGAGCTCATCCCGCTGGGTAAGGTCTTGACCGGCGATCCGCGCTGCCGTTTTGAAAACAAAGACTTTTTCGCGCTGTTGACCGCCCCCGGCCGGAACCTGGACCCGCAGATTCCCGACCGGCGTTTCCATGCCATCCTGCTGGACATCGACCACTCCCCCAGGAGCCTGCTGCACCCGCGCCACGGCGTATTGTACGACCCCGCGGGGTTGAAACGCCTGGCCGACAGCCTTTACCCTGGCGGGGTCTTTGCGCTCTGGTCGGCCGAACCGCCGGACGACGACTTTCTGCAGGTGCTGGGCGACGTCTACGCCTCTGCCAGGGCCCACACCGTCGAATTCTACAACCCGCTTTTAAACTGCGACGACCTCAACACCGTTTATGTCGCCCGCAAAACGGCCCTGGATGTCCAGCAATCGAAGGACGCCCTGAAACCTGAACCGCCCTGCGAAAACAACGGCACGATCACCATTGATAAAGAACCGGGGGAATTGTATAAAATCCTGAAATTCGAAAACTTGGTTCAAAGCGGGGGCGAAGCTAAATACGTGATTGCTCAGGGGCGCGTCCGCGTTAACGGGGAACTTGAAACCCGGAAACGCAAAAAGATCGTCTCCGGCGACCTGATCGAATTCGCGGGCAGCGCCTATCGGATCGCGGTCCACCGGAAGGCCGCGCGTTGAGCGCCATCTTCGTGGATGCCGATGCCTGCCCGGTCAAATCGGAAATATACCGCGTGGCGGAGCGCTACCGGCTCAAGGTTTTCGTGGTCTCCAATACGTCCATGCGCACACCGCGGTTGCCATGGATCGAACCGGTCGTGGTGGGGCAGCGCTTCGATGCCGCCGACAACTGGATTGCCGAACGGGTTGAAACGGACGATATCGTGATCACCGGGGATATCCCCCTGGCCGCCCGTTGTTTGAAAAAGGGGGCCCGGGTGCTGGGCCCCAAAGGCCGTTCCCTGACCGATGCAAATATCGGCGAGGCGCTGGCCTCCCGGGAACTCTCCGCCCAACTCCGTGATCTTGGAATCGTGACGGGCGGCCCGGCACCCTTTAGCCCGAAGGATCGCTCCCGTTTTCTACAGGGTCTCGACGCCATCATCCGGTCCATCGAGCGCTGAGGCTTAAAAAAATACTCGACATATCCAACCGGTATGTCAGCGTTTTTTAAAGCCCTGGCATCTCACTATCCTGGCACCTAGCGTCGCAACAAAACGCTCAGTTCAGGCTAAAATTTAAGGGGGCTGAAAAATGAAAAAGCAATTTGACGGTCAAAGACCGACCCGGCTGGGGACCGCCAAAAAACCCGCCGTGGTCAATGTTCAAACCGAAGAACGGTCGAAAGAGGTGGCCGCGCTGTTCGAGAAAAACGGCTGGCACCATTCGATCGAAGTGGACCCCGACAAGCCTGAGGATATCGGCGATCTGGAACGGCTGCAAAATCCGGTTCAGACTCGCACCGTCGAGGCCAAAATTGGGCGGAATGCCCCCTGCCCGTGCGGCAGCGGCAAAAAATTTAAAAAATGCTGCGGAGAGTGACCGGAATCGTACGGCCCCCAAAAAATAAGAACACCGGCGGCCTGGTCTATTCCACTGAAAGCGGCCGAATGTGCCCGGATTGTCGTCAACCGGTTGCCGTCTGCGATTGCCGCCGCCGGGCCCCCAAACCCTCCGCCGGTGACGGTGTGGTCCGGGTGGGCCGGGAGACCAAAGGCCGCAAAGGCAAGGGCGTTACGACCGTCACCGGGGTTCCCCTCGATCAGGACGCGCTCAAACGTTTGGCCAAGCAACTCAAGCAGCAATGCGGCACGGGCGGCACCGTCAAAAACGGCATCATCGAAATCCAGGGCGACCATCGCGAACGGCTCATGGCAGCGCTTAAAAAATATGGATGGGTCGTCAAACGCGCGGGTGGCTGACGGCAGCCCGACGCAGGCCCCGTCAGATTTTTCTCCGCCGGCCATCTTTCCCGCCAGGAAATCGGCCCCTATATTGAATTATGGCATTTCGGTGGATACGATAAAGGGAAACAGATCCTGCCCATCGATCGCCGACCTTTCGATCGATGTTCACGGTTACCATTTCAATCTTGCCATGCCGCAAACACGCCGGTTGGCACACAGGCATGCGCCCACCGTTATGGTGGTATCGAAGCTTCGCCAACCCGGCCGGAAGGAGCCGACCCCATGAACCGTATGCTTAAATGGATATTGATCGCCGGTGGCGTCATGGTGATTTTGCTGGTCGCGGCCATGGTATTGGTTCCCCTGCTGGTTGATGTCAACCATTACAAGCCCCGGATCGAAGCCCGGGTGCGCGAAGCCACCGGACGGCCTTTTCAAATCGGCGGTAACATCGACCTGTCCCTGTTCCCCTGGATCGGCCTGGCCTTAAGCGATCTGCACCTCGGGAGCCCCGCCGGATTCGGGGAAACCGAACTGCTGAAGGTCAGCCGTTTTGAAGCCCGGGTTCGCCTGATGCCTCTGCTTTCCAAAAAGATCGAGATCAAGCGCCTGATCCTGGAGGGCCCTGCGATCACGCTGGTCAAGAAAAAGGACGGCCAGACCAACTGGGCCTTCGAGACGCCTTCCGCCCCGGACGGAGAAAAGCCGGCCCGTCCCGAAACCCCAACCCGGGACGCGGACCTGGCGCTGGCCTCGCTCACGGCCGAGGAAATTGCCATCCGCAACGGAAAGCTCACCTATCTGGACGAGGCCAGCGGCCGGAAACAGGAGATTGCCGACCTCACCCTGGTCTTGAAAGATGTTTCCCTGGATCGCCCCCTTCGAATCCAGTTTTCCACCCGTATCAACGGACAGCCTCTGAAACTGGCGGGCACCGTCGGCCCCCTGGGCAATCCACCGGCCAGCCAACCCCTGGCCTATGACCTGACACTCTCGGCCCTGGACGAACTCGATCTCAAACTGACCGGTTCCGCACGGAATCTTAAGTCCCAACCGGTGGTGGCCCTTACAATAGATGTGGCCCCGTTTTCACCCCGCAGGCTTTTCGAGCGTTTGGGGCAGCCGTTTCCGGTGCAGACGGCCGACCCCGAAACCCTGCAGGCCCTTTCCTTTAAAGCCCGCTTGAACGGCGGACCGGAGGGGGTCAAGCTCGAGGAGGGGCAGATGACCCTGGACCAGAGCCGGATCGATTTCAGTGCCGCCGCGGCCGAATTCGACAAACCCCGGATCGATTTCGATGCCCGCATCGACGATATCGATATCGACCGCTACCTGCCCGCCCAGGACCAGGGCCAGGACCGGAAGAAGACGATAGCCACACCACCGGCCGCTTCAAAGGCACCGGAAAAACAGGCAACCGTCGACTATGCGCCCCTGCGCCGTCTCGTACTGGATGCCCATCTGAACGTGGCCAAACTGAAAGTCAACCAGGCGCGGCTGCAGAATATCGCTCTGAAAATCACGGGCCGTAACGGTCGCTTCAAGCTCGAACCTTTTACGGCCGACCTCTACGGTGGCAAGGCCCGTATCGAAGGCCTTGTCGATGTCAGCCGGAAGCAGCCCCGGTCCAACCTGTCGCTGGCGCTCACCGATATGCTGATCGGGCCCTTTCTCAAGGATGTCCTGCAGAAAGATCTTCTGGAGGGGCGGCTGGTCACGGCCATCGACCTGCGCTTTGCGGGCGATCGTTCCGAAACGATCCGCCGCACCTTAAACGGCAAAGGCCGTCTGACTTTCAACGACGGCGCCATCGTGGGCATCGACGTGGCCGGCATGGTGCGCAACCTTCAGACCGCTTTCGGTTCCGGGGAACAGCCGGCGGAGAAACTCAAGACGGATTTTACCGAGCTGGACATCCCTTTTGTTCTCACCAACGGGGTTTTCAAGACCGCGGCCTCGAATATGAAGTCCCCCCTGCTGCGCCTGCTGGCCAAGGGCCAGGCCGACCTGGTGAGCGAGTCCCTGGATTTTCGGATCAACCCCAAATTTGTGGCCACACTCGCGGGCCAGGGCGACGCCCAAGCGCGTAGCGGCGTGATGGTGCCGGTGCTGGTGAGCGGCTCGTTCGATCAGCCCGAATTCAAACCGGACCTCAAGGGCATCGCCCGCCAGCAGGTGGAAGAACAAATCATCGAATCTGACCAATTCAAAAAAGTCTTTGAGGAGAACGAAGAGTTCAAGCCCTTCGAAGACACGGCCAAAGACCTGTTGAAGGGCCTTTTCGATTAGAAGCGCTTTCAGTACCGGCGGCTTTCGAAGGAAGCCGCCGGACGTCAACATCGGACCGGGAGTCGCTATGATGCTTAAAAATGGAATGGCCCGGCATGCCTGCGTACGGCTGCTGGCCCTTGTGTTTCTCATGGGAATTCTGCCCTGGGGTTGTGCCACCCTTGATTCCACCATCGAGCCCCCGCATATCAGCCTGGTCAACATCACCCCTTTGAGCTCGGACAACCTCGAAAGTGCCTTCCGGCTGGATCTGAGGCTGATCAACCCCAACGACCGGACCTTCCGGATTCGCGGCCTCGAATGCAAGCTCGAAATCAACGGGAGCACCATTGCCGCCGGTGTCTCCGATGCCGCCACCGAACTGCCCCGGCTGGGAACCACCGTCATGCCGGTGACGGTCTACACCTCCATGACCGATTTCATGTGGCTCATGTTCCGGATGATATCGCAGCAGAAGAGCCACCGCGAGGAGCTCAAGCTGGCCTATACCCTCCGGGGAAACCTCTTTCTGGACGAGAGCCTGCCGGGGCTGGGCCGCCTGCCCTTTGAAACCGAGGGGGACCTCATCAAGCTGCGCCCGTCCAAGCCTCCCGCTCAGTAAAAACGAGCCGACAGGGCACGACAATAGCCCGTCAGGGCCGACCTGGGAGATACCTTTCCCGATGGGCGGCCAGGCCGCGCGGTCGCCCGCCGTCGTTTGCATTAACCCATGGAATACAGTAAAGTAACGTCTTGCCGTGGCCGCAGCAAACGCCCGGCGGCCGATGCAACACAAATGACGGGCCGATGCGGAGCAAGTGTTCCCGTCGCTGTCCCGACAGGAGCCTTCCAGATATGAAACTGGCCATCATCGGGCTGGGGCAGTCCGGCAAAGCTACGGTTTTTCAAGCCCTGACCGGTGCCTCTCTGACCCTCGGCAATAAAACCGAAAGCCACATCGGCACTATTCAGGTGCCGGATGAACGCGTGGACAAGCTGAGTGCGATGTACAACCCCCGCAAAACCATTTACGCGCAGGTGGAATACTTCCTGCCGGCGACCAAAGGGGCCGGGGAGGATAAAAAGTCCGGTGAACAGGCCTATTGGGCCCAGGTGCGCGACGGCGACGCCCTGATTCATTGTGTGCGCAATTACGATGTTTATGGGACCGACGCCCCCACCCCCCTGGAAGACTTCCAGAGACTCGATCAGGAACTGATTTTCGCCGATCTCGTTTCGGTCGAGAAACGTCTGGAACGACTCAAGCTCGAACAGAAGCGCGGGAAAAAACCCGATCCCGAAGAGCGCGATCTACTTGGCCGCTGCCACCGCGAACTCGAAAACGAACGGCCCCTGCGCCGCACGCCGGAACTGGCCGCCGCACCCAAATTGCGCGGGTTTACCTTTCCCTCCGCCAAGCCGCAACTGGTGCTTTTCAACAACAGCGACGAAGATGACCGTCTGCCGATCCAGGCCGCCGAACTCAGGGAAGAGACCGCCCTGATCATCCGCGGCAAACTCGAACAGGAACTGGCCGGCATGAGCCCCGGGGAAGCCGCCGAATTTCTGACCGAGTTCGGACTGGAAGCCGCGGCGGCCGATCGCATCATCCAGAAATCTTACGAACGCCTGGGGCTGATTTCGTTTTTCACGGTGGGCGAAGATGAAGTTCGGGCCTGGACCATCCCCCGCTCGACCGCCGCCGTCGATGCCGCCGAAGTCATCCACTCCGACATCAAAAAGGGCTTTATCCGCGCCGAGGTGCTGGCCTACGGCGATCTGATGGAAGCCGGCCGTTATGCTGAAGCGCGCAAACGCGGCACCGTGCGGCTGGAAGGCAAACAGTATGAAGTTAAAGACGGCGACATAATCAACTTCCGCTTTAATGTTTAGGTGTGGTAATATGGAAGGTCCCAGGGGAAATGTCTCTGTGGGCAAGAGAAAGGGTCCGGCCGATGCCCGCGTGGTGGCGCGGCGGCCGCAACGATACGCAGCATGATAAAAAACAAGGTTCATGAAAAATTCATCTCCGGCCTGATGAGCAGCCAGGGCATGGGGCGGTACAAAATCATCCGCCGCCTGGGCCAGGGCGGGTCGGGGGTGGTCTACCTGGCAAGGGATGCGTACATTCAACGCCAGGTGGCCATCAAGATATCGCACGGCATCTCCAGCCACTCCCGCAAGAAGCTTTTTCTGGAAGCCCAGTCCGCCGGCCGGCTGAGCCACACCAACATCCTGGCCATTTACGATACAGGCCTCTACCGCCAATTCTGCTACATCATCATGGAGTATCTCGAGGGCGATACCCTCAAGAAATACTGCCAGGCGGAGAACCGACTGCCCCTCGATCAATGCGCCGAAATCGTTTTTAAAATCTGCAACGCCCTCGATTATGCACATCAGAAAGGCGTTATCCACCGTGACATCAAGCCCTCCAACATCATGCTGGACAGCAAGGGCGAACCCAAACTCATGGATTTCGGCATCGCCCACATCAGCGAAGAGACCTCCGAAAAGGGTATCTGGGGCACGCCCAGCTACATGTCGCCCGAACAGCTCAAGGAGGAAACCATTACCGACCAGAGCGATATTTTCTCCCTGGGCTGCGTATTTTATGAGTTGCTGAGCGGCCAGCGCGCCTTCAGCGGGGAGAATGATTTTTCCGTGATCTATAAGATCACCCGTGAAAATCCGGAGCCGGTCGGCCCGCTTCGCCCCGATCTGCCGGTGATTTTCGAAGAGATTCTCAACAAGGCGCTTTCTAAAAATCTGGAAGCACGCTACGCGTCCTGCACGGAATTCGGCTATGACCTGCGGGTGGCCCTGCGGGGCATCAAATTGCCCCAGGGCGACAAGAAGTTTGAAGACATCATCGACCTGCTGCGCCAGGTCCCGTTCTTCCAGAATTTTACCCGGGAGCAGATCGAAAGCCTGGGATTGGCCGGCTGCATCATCAAAATGCCCAAAGCCAGGGTAATCGTGACCGAGGGCGATATTGACGACACTTTTTACGTCCTCCTGAAAGGTAAGGTGCGAATCCGCAAAGAAGCTGAAATCATAGCCAAAATCCGGGCCGGGGAATGTTTCGGCGAGATGGCCTATATCGCCGGCCAGGCCCGCAATGCCACCGCCACCACCGCCACGGAATGTCTCTTGATGAAAATCAACGCCACCCTGCTGGACAAGGCGCCGGGCGACATTCAGCTGCTTTTCTTCAAGAATTTTGCCCGTACGCTGTCTTACCGCCTGGAGAAGAGCGCCGGTTTGCAACCACTGGGCCAGACCCCTTGACCCGAACCCGCCGAAAGGTCTGAAGTATGATCATTGCAGCATCTGCCGGCCAGACCGATGTCGGAAAAAAACGCAAGGGAAATGAAGATTCGTTTTTAATTGATGAGAATTTGGGCCTGTACATGGTGGCGGACGGCATGGGCGGCCGCAGGGCCGGCGAAGTCGCCAGCCGGCTGGTGGTCGAGACCCTGCAGAAAACTTTACGCAAACTGGCGACCGCAAACAAACCCGGTCAGATGGTCGGGTTCGACCGCAATCTGTCCACCGAGGCCAACCAGCTTGTTTACAGCATTCGCCGCGCCAACCTCAAAACCTACGACTACGCCCAGCACGACGAAAAATACAAGGGGATGGGCTCCACGGTTTCCACGATTTTTTTCAGTGACGACCAGATTGTTGTCTCCAATGTCGGTGACAGCCCTGTTTTTCGAGTGCGCCAGGGGGTCACTGAAATCGTGTCCACCATCCACACCGTCATGGCCGAGCAGGAATCCATCGCCCCCGAAGGTGGCCTAAAACTCGGCCAGCAGTACCTGCATATGATCACCCGCGCCATGGGCGTCAGCGAAACGGTCAATCCCGACACCCGCGAGCTGAACTGCCAGATCGGCGATATTCTGGTGATCTGTTCCGACGGGCTCAGCGACAAGGCCTTTCCCGAGGAAATCGGCGAGATCGTCCAGCGACAGGCGCCGGCCGAAGCTTGCCTCGAGCTGATCCAGATGGCCAACGAGCGTGGTGGGGACGACAACATCACGGTGGTGGTCGTGCGCATCGATGGCCTCGAAGACGGCCAGACCGCCCCGGCCGGCCGCCGCGCAGTGACGCCCGAAGCCAAAACGCCACCGTCCGTCCGGCAGGTGCTCGTCGAATACGATACCGATGAAGCATCTTACAGCACCTATTCCCGTAACCTGCGGATAGACGGAATTTTTCTCGAAACCTCAGAACCGATCGGCAAAGGCGAAAGCCTGATGATGAACATCACCGACTCCGACGACGATGCCAGCGTGATGGTTTCCGGTGTGGTCGTGGGGCGCAAACCCAAGGGAATCGCGATCACCTTTGAAGACCTGACCGCCGCGCAGCTCGAAACCCTGAAGGCCCTCGTGCGCAAACTTTAGGGCTCGCAAAAAAATAACTTCACATTTTCAGCGCCGATGCATCCCGCCGGGCGGCGTTGCCAAAGCTCGGAATAGGCCGGCTATTCCTGCGCTTTCGCGCCTTGCCGGGCGGGCGCCTCAACGCTTAAAATTGTTAATTTATTTTTACGCGAGCCCGTAGCCGCGATGGCGCGACCCGGACCGCCTGCAACCGTCCCCGCCAGGTGAGCGGCCACCCCGATCGAGACCATGACCCGATGACATCGAACGATCCGCCCGAGCAGAACAAAACGCGCCGTCGGCGCTGGTCGTGGGTGCTGACCGTTGGTGGAACGGGCCTCCTGCTCGCCGCCGGGCTGTGGATCGTTTTACAGGCCACGGTGGCAGGTATCGTTCAGGACACCATCCTTGAATACGCCGCCCGGAACAGCATTGCAGGCCTAACCCTCGACGTCCGCCAGATCACGCCCTGGCACGCGGATATCCATGCCCTCCAAATCGGCCGTTCGGCTTCGGAAGACAGCCTGCGGGTGGACAGCCTGGCCCTCGATTACAACCCTGCCGGCCTGAAAGCGCATGTGATCAAGCGGATCACCCTGAGCGGGCTGTATCTTCGCCTTGTGGATACCCCCGAGGGCTGGGCCGTGGCGGGTCTGCCGCCCCGCTTGCTGACATCCGCCGCCGGTCCAGGTGACGGGACGTCGGGACGCCGCCGGCCGGACTGGCAGATTAAACACCTGGAGATCCGCAACAGCCGTCTGGACATCCGCCAGGGAAGCCGTCACCTGATCGTGCCGTTCGAATTCCAGGCCTACGCGACGGACCCAACAGCCGATCGCTACCAGGGACACCTGGTCTGCCACCCCTGGGATCAAGCCCTGCCGGTGGCTTTTGATTTGAATCTGGCTGAGCAGCAACTGGCGTTGGAGGGTGCGGCCGAGGCCCTTGATTTGAGACGTGTGGTCCAGGGATTTGCCCCGCAAACGGATCTCGACCTGCAAGGCCGGCTGGCCATTACCTACCAGGCCCGCCTGGCATTGGCGCCCCTGGCGCTTGCGAAGGCCAAAATCCAATTCAGGCTGCCGGACACCATCAATCTGAGGGGACCTCTGGCCCTGCGGGCGCTGAATCCGAATCTTCCCCTGCTGACCGTTCGTTCGGGCGCCAACCGGACTTGGGAAATGCATGCCCCGGGCCTTGAATTTTCAGCTTCGGATCGCCTGCAGGTGACCGACTGGAACGGTCGGCTGGTGCCTGCGGCTGCGGGATGGCAATGGGAAGGAGAACTTGATCTGGCCTTTCAACCAACGGCGGCCGGTCCCCGTCCACAGGCGGAAGACCCCGGCCCTAATACCATGCCACTAACCTATCAGGGCGAATGGCAACCCACCGGTCGCTGGTCCATGGCCCTGGACGGGCGAAGTGCGCGCTGGTCCGTGGAACTGGACCACGACGGCAACCCGATCGCCCAAAAGAGGCGCTTGCGTTTTACCCCCCGCCTGCGCGTGCGCGCCACAGGTCAAAACAGCCACCTCCGGATCGAAGGGACCGCCCACCTGGCGGATTTCAAAGGATCGCTCCCGGATATGGAGGTCAGGATTCCGGCTGTGGTACTCCAGGCCAAGGGGCAGGGGGCTTTTCGTCAATTCACAGGGCAATACGACCTCCGGGCCGACGACTTCCGGCTGACCATGCGCCGGCTCAATGCCCGACTGCCGCGCCTTTCCGTTAAAGGCGCCTTTACGGCTGAAAACGACAGGCTTCGCCTGTCGGGGCAGACCCGGTTTTCCCGGGCCGCGATCCGGCTGCCGGGTCAGCAAATCCGCCTGCAAGGCCTCCGTCTCCGGATACCTTTCACCTGGCCGTATGTGCCATCGACCGCCGCCGGTACCCTGGCCCTCGCATCCGCCACCTGGAAGGATATCGCCCTGGGTGCCGCGCGCGGGCAGATCCGTCAGCAGGCCACCGGCGCCGTTTTTAAGATGACCCATGCAAGTCAGGTCATCCCCGGCGGACAGTTGAAGATCAAGGGCCGCCTGGATGCCACGGCCGGAAGCGTGCGTCCCCTGCTGGATATCGACTACCAGTTCGCGCGCGCGGCCAGCCCGGACGACGTCGATCTGGGCTTGCTGATGCCGGCCCTGGCCGGCACCCAGTTCAACGGCCGAATTCAAGCCAAGGGCCGGGGCACCTATCGCTCCGGGCGAATGGCGGCCGCTCTGCAACTGACCCTGGACAATGGCCGCCTGGTACTGCCCGAACAAAAAAGCGGTCTGGTGGGCCTCAAGGGCGCCATCGAATTCCCCGACCTGCTGCAGATGCGCACCGCCCCCCGGCAGCAGCTTTTCTTTGAGCGGGCTTATATCGGCGATATTGCCGTCACGGACGGGCGACTCGATTTCCAGATCGAACCGGGCGGGGTTTTCTTTCTCGAACAGAGCCGATTTCAGTGGTGCCGCGGCACCGTCTACCTGCCGGCCACCCGCATCATTCCGGGGGAGGAGGCCTACGACCTCACCCTCTGGTGCGACCGGCTCAAACTGGCTTCGCTCCTGGAGCAACTCGGGGCGGCCCGGGCGGAGGGCGGCGGAACGGTCAGCGGCCGCATACCGATTCGTTTCCGGAAGGGGCAGGTGTTCGTCGACAACGGCTTTTTGTATTCATCGCCCGGGGATGGCGGCATCATTCACCTGCACGGCACTGAAATGCTGACCGCCGGGATCCCCCCCGGCACCCCCCAGTACACCCAGCTCGAACTTGCCAGGCAGGCCCTCAAGGAATATGATTACCGCTGGGTCAAACTGAGCCTGGCCACGGCCCCCGAAGAAGACCTGCTGCTCTTGAAACTGCAGCTTGACGGCAAGCCCGCCAAACCGCTGCCTTTTATCTACGATCCCCAGGCAGGCGGATTTGTACCGGCCGGCCCCGACAGTAAGGGGTCCCATTTTCAGGGTATCAGTCTGGATGTCAACTTTTCCCTGCCCCTCAATCGTCTATTGGAGTATAAGAATCTGCTGAAACTTTTCTCCTAATAAGGATGGAGACCTTCCATGTGGAAAAAATCGATGCTGTTGACGATTATTATGCTGGCCGGCACCATGGCCGCCTGCACCCGGCACCACGTTGAAATTGCACCGGTCGAGGTCAAACCCATTCACATCACCATCGATGTGAACGTTAAAATCGACCGCGAAATCGACGATTATTTCGGCGATCTTTTCGAACAGGAAGAAAAACTCCGGGAAAAACAGGAAAACGCGACGCAGGAATAACCAGGGAGGAGCATACACCATGACGGCTTTAAGGCCAAAATCTATCGGCTTCAGGGCACTGATCGCTACCGCACTGATTCTGTTGATCACACCCGCCGTCCAGGCCGGCAGCGTGAAGGACCGCATGGCGGCCCGCAACCCCCAGATTGTCCAGCTCAAGGGAAAGGGCCTCGTGGGCGAAAACAATCAGGGCTATCTGGAGTTGCGCGGATCAGACCGTGCGGACGCCGCACTGGTTAAAGCCGAAAACAAGGATCGGCGGTTGGTATACAAAGCCATTGCCAAAAAAACCGGTGGGACGGCGGAACAGGTCGGTCGGCAGGTGGCCGCCAAACGGGTCTCAAAGGCCGGCCGTGGTGAATGGCTCCAGAAACCCGGCGGCGAGTGGTACCGGAAATAGCCGTCAGACCACCTGGAAGACAGGGGGTTCAATCCGCGTCTGACGGCACTGCGGGCAGCGGCCCGGGCGTGTGAAACGCCCGCGCCCCACAAAGGTAAAGCCGCAGGCCCAACAAAAGGCCGGCCGGATCACCAGGCGCTCCCCGCCTGCCGCCAGGCTTTGCTGCACATGGGGCAGATGGGCGATCACGTCCTTTTCCGAAATCCGCAGCCGCTGGGACAAGCCCCGCACATCCCGATCACCTTCCCTCAGTAACGCAACCATCTGCTGCCTGAGCGTTCCGTTCGTCATTCAGCCTGCAACTCCTCCTTGAGCAGACAACAGGCAATCCGGAAAGCCGGACGGCCATCCGGCCGATAGTCGATATTCCCGGGTTGGATCAGGCGGTGCATGACGCAGCCCTCGGGTATCTCCAGATGAAAGAGATCCTGTTCGTTGATTTTCGGTGTCGCCACCAGCCGGTCATCTTCTAAGGCCAGGCTGTGAAGCGGATAATCCTCACACAAGGGGCAGCGGTACACCCGGCCGTTGGGGAAAACGAAATAATTTTCGGCCACCAGGCCGGCACAGGCAAAGGGTTCGTCCGGGGCCAGAAATACCCTGGGGTAAGTGACGGTGATGCCCAGTTCGGCAACGGCCGCGGCCACCTCCGGTATGACCGCCAGCCACCGGTTGCGGGACACCTGCCCGGTATCCTTCGCCGCAGATCGCGCCTGAGTACCCGCCGAACGCCCCCGCAGACCGATCACCTGAATAAAAAAACGTGCCACCCCCAGGTCCCTTAAAAGGGGGCCCATGCGATGCAGATGGTCGATATTGGCACTGCTCACCGTGTAGATCAGACTGGTGGCGAAGCCCCGGGCGACGGCCTGGCGGATGCCCGCCAGGCATACGTCAAAGGAACCCTCTCCCCGCAGGGGGTCGTTGATTGCAGGCCCGGGCCCGTCGAGGCTGAAACTGAAGTAATTGACCATGGAAGGCCCGACCCGTTCGAGGATATCGTGAAAAAGGTAGCCGTTGGTATCCACCGTCACCGAGCCGAATTTCATCTCCCGGGCCAGCCGGATGACCCGGGCCAGGTCCTTGTGCAGGGTCGGCTCCCCGCCCAGCAGTACCAGGTTGGTTTCCGGGCTGCGGGCCTTGAAGGCCTCAAGCCAGCGGCGGATGGTTTCAAAGGACAGGGTGGTGCGGCCGTGCTGGTCCGGGTTGATGTAGCAATGACGGCATTTGAGGTTACAGCGGGTCAGCAGATGGAAAAAGAGGTTGACGGCGTTGGGAGAAAACGCCACGGTTTGCTTGCGGGTCATATCGGGTTATTCGAGCGCCTTGAGGCGTTTCTGGGCCTTGATCAATTCTTCGCTGGTCAGTCGCAGCCGGATGGAGAGAAACTCGGCGAAGATGCGATAGAGCAACAGGAGAAAATCCAGCTGTTCGTCCCGGCCCTCCAGGCTCTCCATCCGATCCGTGGCGGCCGTATTGACGGCCAGACAGACGGTATCCTCGAGGGCGACGACCGTGGCCGACCGGGCCCGGCTGTCGATGACGCGCATTTCCCCGAAGATTTCGCCCCGTTCCGTGAAGACACCGATCTCGATGCCTTTTTTTTCGATGCGGATGCGGCCTTCGATCAGAAAATACAGCCAGGGGTCGTTGTCTCCCTCCTGGATGATTTTCTCGCCGGCTTCATATTCGCGGATCTTGCTGAGGTGCAGCAGGCGACTTAGGTTGCTGGTTTCGAAGTTGCGCAGGGCCGGAATGGACAACAGCTTCTGAATATTTTCAAGATTGTCTTTAAGATAGCGTGATTCCTGCATATTACCTCCCGAACTCACCGGAATGTCTGCAAAACCAACCGCCGATCTATATCATCTCCATGCAGTTCTTGGATAGCGCGTCGTCGAAATCGACTGGATAGCAGCCGTCGAAGCAGGCCTTGCAAAAATGGTTTTCAGGCGCGGCCATGCCGGTGGATTCCAGCAGACCCGGCAGGCTCAGATAGGCCAGGGAATCCAATCCCAGGTGGTGTTCCAGTTTTTTCACGGACATGCCGGCGGCGATCAGCTCGCCCTTGGTGGAAAAGTCGATCCCGTAATGGCAGGGATGTCGATGGGGTGGCCCGCTGACACGCAGGTGGATACGCTTGACCCCGAACTCGCGCAGGGATTTGACGCGGTTTTTGACCGTGGTTCCTCGAATGATGGAGTCTTCGATAATGATAATGTCTTTGCCGCGCAACAGTTTTTTGACCGGGTTGAGTTTCACGCGTACGCCGAAATCCCGCATGCTCTGGGTGGGCTGAATGAAGGTCCGCCCCACGTAATGGTTGCGGATCATGCCCATTTCGAAGGGAATGCCGGATTCCTCCGAAAAGCCCAGGGCCGCGTAAGTTCCCGAGTCCGGAAAGGGCATCACCAGATCGGCCGCCACCGGTGATTCCTGTGCCAGACGGCGGCCGTGGGCTTTGCGGGTCAGGTAAACATTCTTGCCGTAAAAGGTGCTGTCCGGGCGGGCGAAGTAAATGAATTCGAAAATGCAGAAAGAGCGCTTGGCCCCTTCGGGCTGCGTCTGAATGCTTTTAATGCCGTTATCACTGATGATGACGATCTCGCCCGGGTCGAGCTCCCGGACGAATTCGGCCTCCACCAGGTCGAGGGCGCAGGTTTCCGAAGCCAGGATATAGCTGCCGTTGAGCTTGCCCAGGCAAAGCGGCCGGAACCCGTTGGGGTCCTTGATACCGATCACCTCGCCCTCGCTGGTCAGCAGAACAAAGGAGTAGGCTCCCTTCAAGCGTTTGACAGTTTTCATCAAGGCGTCTTCGAATCCGTGCTGCAGATTTTTAACGAAAAGGTGAAGGAAGACCTCGGTGTCCATGGTGGTCTGGAAAATGGACCCGGACTGCTCCAGCTCGTCCTTGAGGAGATGGGCGTTCACCAGATTGCCGTTATGGGCCACGGCATAGGAGCGCTTCTGGTGGCGCACGAAGAAGGGCTGGGCATTGGTGAGAATCGAACTCCCGGTGGTCGAGTAGCGCACGTGCCCGACCGCCGATGTTCCGCTGAGCTGCTTGAGATGATTCATGGAAAACACATCCGACACCAGCCCCATCCCTTTGTGGCCGACAATGGTCCTGTCCTGGCAAACGGTGATACCGGCGCTTTCCTGGCCGCGATGCTGGAGGGCATACAGGCCGAAATAAGCCAGCTTGGCGGCATCCGGATGGCCGTGAATGCCGAACAACCCGCAGGCCTCACGCGGTTTATCATCAGGGTCGATCATACGGATCATCTCCATTTTTTGGCTGTCGGAAGTCAACCCTTCCGCCCCCTCGATCCCTTAATTGTTTCAGCCGCATGGGGCTGGCCGGTCGGCGTTTTGAGCTGCTGATGGTATTCCTGCAGTGACATCACTTCCAGGCGTTTGCCCTTGAGGGCGGCAACCCCCTCGCACATGGCTTTGGCGCCGGCCACCGTGGTGGCGTAAGGCAAATTGAATTTCAAGGCCGCCCGTCGAATTTCATATCCGTCCCGCCTGGTTTCATCGCCCGATCCGGTGTTGACCATCATCTGGATTTCGCGGTTTTTGATGGCGTCCACCACATGCGGCCGGCCGGTGGAAACCTTGTAGACGAAGCGGGTCGGTATCCCGCGGGTATTCAGGAAATCCGTCGTTCCGCGGGTGGATACAATGTCAAAACCCAGTTCGACGAATCGCTGCGCCAGGTCGGCAACGGCCGATTTATCCCGATCCTGAACACTGATGAAAACGGTGCCCTTGAGCGGCAGCCGCTGTCGGGCCCCCAGTTGGGCCTTGGCAAAAGCCGACCCGAAATCCGTATCGATGCCCATGACCTCGCCGGTGGATTTCATTTCCGGTCCCAGGAGGGTGTCCACCGACGGAAAGCGGTCGAAGGGCAGGACCGCTTCCTTGACCGACACATGTTCCGGAATAATTTCCTCAGTCAATCCCAGATCATCCAGGCTGCGGCCCAGCATGACCCTGGTGGCCAGCTTGGCCAGCGGCACACCGGTGGCCTTGCTCACGAACGGGACCGTGCGCGAAGCCCGAGGGTTGACTTCCAGCACGAAAACCTGATTTTTCTTGATGGCGTATTGCACGTTCATCAGTCCCACCACGTTGAGTTCGGCGGCCATGGCACGGGTGGCCGACGCGATTTCGTTCAGGATCCTTGATGGAATGGAACGCGGCGGCAGAATGCAGGCCGAATCCCCGGAATGAATACCGGCTTCTTCCACGTGTTCCATGATGCCGCCAATGATGGTGCGCTGCCCGTCGCACAGGGCATCCACATCGACTTCCACGGCATCTTCCAGAAATTTGTCGATCAGCACAGGGTGGCCCGGCGAGGCGCTGATGGCCAGGCGGGCGAAATTTTTCAACGCCCCCCGGTCGTAGACAATCTTCATGGCCCGTCCTCCCAGGACGTAGGAGGGTCGCACGATCACCGGGTAACCGATGGACTCGGCCACCAGAACCGCCTCGGCCACGTCCATGGCCGTACCGTTGTCGGGTTGCACCAGGCCGAGTTTTTTGAGCATGACCTGGAACTGCTCGCGGTCTTCGGCCCGGTCGATACTGTGGGGGTGGGTTCCGAGAATAGGGACGCCGGCCTCCAGAAGCCCGTTGGCCAGATTCAAGGGCGTCTGACCACCGAACTGCACGATCACCCCCATGGGCTTTTCAGTCTCCACGATGTGCAGCACGTCCTCCAGGGTCAGGGGCTCGAAATAGAGCTTGTCCGACGTATCGTAATCGGTACTGACGGTTTCGGGGTTGCTGTTGACCATGATGCTTTCCACCCCTTCCTCCCGCAGGGCGAAAGAGGCGTGGACACAGCAGTAGTCGAACTCGATGCCCTGCCCGATGCGATTGGGACCACCTCCTAAAATCATAACCTTCCGGCCCTCCGTCAAGCGGGCTTCGTTTTCCTCTTCATAGGTGGAATAGAAATAAGGGGTGGCGGCTTTGAATTCGGCGGCACAGGTGTCCACCAGTTTGTAGACCGGCCGCAGCCCGGCCGCCTGGCGGTGTTCGCGGATGGTGCGCTCATCGCTGCCGGTCAGGTGCGCCAGCTGGATATCGGAAAACCCGAAGGCCTTGGCCTTTTCCAGCCGACGCTCTTCGATGGGACCACCGGCCCGGGCAATTTCGCGTTCGAGATCGACAATCTGGCGGATCTGGTAAAGAAACCAGGGATCAATTCCGGTCAACTCGTAAATGGTTTCAATCGAAAAGTCCTGCCGGAAGGCCTGGCGCAGGTAAAAAATCCGTTGGGAATTGGGGGTCACCAGGTGGTGTTCGATATCGGCCTTGTTCAGCGGAAGATCTTCGTCGCCCGATTCGTTCCAGGGATCACGGCCGTCAGCGCCCAGCCCGTGACGGCCGATCTCGAGGGAGCGCAGCCCTTTCTGGAGGGCCTCCTTGAAGGTGCGCCCGATGGCCATGGTTTCCCCCACGGATTTCATGGCCGTGGTAAGAAAGTCGGGGGTTTCCGGGAACTTTTCAAAAGTCCAGCGTGGTATCTTGACAACGCAGTAGTCCAGGGTGGGTTCGAAGGAGGCCAGGGTTTCGCCGGTGATATCGTTGGGGATTTCGTCCAGGGTGTAGCCCACCGCCAGTTTGGCCGCAATCTTGGCAATGGGAAAGCCGGTGGCCTTGGAGGCCAGTGCCGAGCTGCGCGAAACCCGCGGGTTCATTTCCACCACGATCATCTCGCCGGTGCGGGGATGAACGGCGAACTGGACGTTGGAGCCCCCGGTATCGACGCCGATTTCGCGCATGATGGCCAGTGAGGCGTTGCGCATGACCTGGTATTCCCGGTCGCTCAGGGTTTGGACGGGAGCCACCGTGATGCTGTCGCCGGTGTGGATCCCCATGGGATCCAGATTTTCGATCGAGCAGACAATGACCGCATTGTCGTGCTTGTCGCGCATAACCTCCAGCTCGTATTCCTTCCAGCCCAGGACGGATTCTTCCAGCATCACCTGGGTAATCAGGCTGGCGTCCAGACCCGCCTTGGCCAGACGCTCGAGATCGTCGGGGTTGTATGCCACCCCGCCGCCGGTGCCTCCCAGGGTGAAACTGGGCCGGATGATAATGGGGAAACCGATATCGGCAACGCAGGCGCGGGCTTCCTCCATGGTGGTGGCGATGACGCTGCGGGGGATGCGCAGGTTGATGTCGGCCATGGCCTTGCGAAAAAGATCGCGGTCTTCGGCCTTCTGGATGGCCTCCAGGGTTGCGCCGATCATTTCCACCCCGAATCGATCCAGCACCCCTTTCTCGGCCAATTTGACGGCCGTGTTCAGCCCGGTCTGCCCGCCCAGGGTCGGCAGGAGGGCATCCGGCCGCTCCCGTTCGATGATGCGGGTGACGGCTTGATGCGTGACCGGCTCGATATAGGTCCGGTCGGCCATTTCGGGGTCGGTCATGATGGTGGCCGGATTGCTGTTGACCAGCACGACCTCGTAGCCCTCCTCCTTGAGGGCCTTGCAGGCCTGGGTCCCGGAGTAGTCAAATTCACAGGCCTGGCTGATGATAATCGGACCGGCGCCGATGATGAGAATTTTCTGGATATCGGTTCTTCTGGGCATGGATTCGGATCTCTTGTTATGGAGCGTTTTCCTTTATCAGCCGGTCAAACTCCGCAAAGAGATAACGGGCGTCGTGGGGCCCGGGCGAGGCCTCGGGGTGGTACTGCACCGCGTAGAGCGGGTAACGAAGGCTGCGAAAGCCCTCCAGGGTGTTGTCGTTGAGGTTGATATGGGTGATTTCGACATCCTTGTCCCGCAGGGAATCGGGGTCCACGGCAAAACCGTGATTCTGGGAGGTAATCTCGATGCGCCCGCTGGGCAGATGCTTGACGGGCTGGTTGGCCCCCCGGTGACCGAATTTGAGCTTGTAGGTGCGCCCCCCCAGGGCCAGACCCATGAGCTGGTGCCCGAGACAGATGCCGAACATGGGCCGGTAGTCGATCAAGGCCCGGATGGTTTCGATCGCGTAACGCACCGGTTCGGGGTCCCCGGGCCCGTTCGACAGGAAAATCCCGCTGGGCGCCATGGCCCGGATCGTTTCCGCCGGGGTTGCGGCCGGCACCACCACGACCTCGAAGCCGGCCTGCGCCAGGCATCGCAGGATGTTGTATTTGATACCGAAATCCATGGCCACCACCGAAAGCCGGTGACCGCGCGTCTGCCAGACTTCCCGGTTGAGGGCCGGTGTTCCCCCGCCCCCCGGGTTCAGGGGGGTCGGCTGGTTGTCCGCCCAGCGGTAGGGGGTCTTGGTGGTGACCGCTTGAACCAGATCCTGCCCCGCCATGCCGGGAAGGGCGCGGGCTTTTTCCGTGCCGGCGGCCGCATCCAGATCGCGGGTGGTCAGAATCGCCCGCATGGCCCCGGCCTTGCGGATATGGCGGGTCAGGGCCCGGGTATCCAGGCCTTCCACACCGATGATATCCTGGGATTTGAGGTATTCGGCCAGCGAGGCCGTCGCCCGGTAGTTGCTGTAAAAAGGCTGATATTCCTTGAGCAGAAAAGCGGCCACCTGAATCCGGCCGGATTCGATATCCTCACGGTTGATGCCGTAATTGCCGATCAGGGGATAGGTCATGGTCACCAGTTGTCCGCAGTAGGAGGGATCGGTCAGGACCTCCTGGTAGCCGGTCATACTGGTGTTGAACACCACTTCGCCCCGGGCTTCACCCGGTCCGGTAAATGAGCGGCATTTGAAAGTTCGTCCGTCTTCGAGTGCCAGTAGCGCGTTCATATCGTTCAACCGCCTGAAAATCTCCGCAGAATGTATTGTGTCGGGCGGCATCCGTCCGCCGCCGAAATAGTTTTAAGTAGTGGAAACCTTCCGTTTTATCAATAGAAAACCGGCCGCGGGTCCCGTTAAGGGGATGCGGTCGGATCGTGCCATGATTTGGAAAGCGGTCCGTTTCAAAGCAGGGGCGTATTCTCAATCAGATCCCAGATGCCGCAGGGGCAGGCCCCGGCACAGAATCCGCAACCGATGCAGCGCTCGGCGTCCACCACATATTCGTAGCTGCCATCGGGCGTCTCCTCCCGGCTGATGGCGCTGTAAGGGCAGACCGCCACGCAGATGCCGCAATCCCGGCAGGTCCCGCAGGACGAACACTGAGATCCGCAATGGTCGATATCGTCGTAGTCGAGGATACGGGGATCGAAATACTCCAGGGATATCCTGTTTTTATCGATCATCTGGCGGGTGTCGCTCACCGGACGACGGCCCTCTATCATTTCCACGATGGCGGCGGCCGCTTTGCGGCCGGCGCCGATGGCATCGGTCAGCAGGCCCGGTCTGGCAATGTCGCCGATGGCGAAAACGCGGGCGTCCGTGGTCTGGTAATGTTCGTTGACGACCACAAAGCCCCGTTCCGTGGCGATATCCTCAGGAATAAAGCTCAGATCCGGAGCATCCCCGATGGAGATGAAAACCGTATCGGCCGGCAGCAGTTCGCCGTCGGTCAGGACAACGCCCTGCTCCGTGATCTCCCGGGTAAAGCAGGGCCAGCGGAATTTGGCCCCTGCTTTCTCGGCATCTTCCCGTTCCTTGCCGAACGAGAGCGGGGTCTGGATATCGATCAGGGTAATGTCCTCGGCGCCTAGGCGATGCGCCTCGGTGGCCACGTCACAGCCCACATTGCCGGCCCCGATGATAACGATCCGTTTGCCGACCCGGGCGCGGTCGGCCTTGGCATCGGTCAGGAAATCCAGGGCGGTGATCAGGCGCTCCTTGCCGGGCACCGGCACCACCCGCGGTTTCTGGGCTCCGGTCGCCAGGACGACAAAATCGTAATCGGCGCGCAGCTGGGCAACATCTTCCGGGTTGACGTCCTGCTGCAGGTGGACATGCGGAATGATTTTCCGGACCCGATCGAGTTCGGCCATGACCACTTCTTCCGGAATCCGGCTGCTGGGGATGGCCGAGGCAATCTTGCCGCCCAGGATAGCCGAGGTGTCGTAAACGGTGGCTTCATGACCGCTGCGGCGCAATTGCCAGGCCACCGAGATGCCGGCCGGGCCGCCGCCGATGACGGCGATCTTGCGGCCGCTTAACGGCGGCATTTCCGCCGCCACGGCATTGATGCTGGCCTGCCCCAGTCCGCGGATATCCACCGGAGCCATGAACGCCGATTGCCGGGTACAACTGCTCATGCACAGGTTGGGCCACAGATAGCCGCATATCGTGGCGGGAAAGGGTGTGTAGCTCAAGGCCAGATCCACCGCTTCGTCCATCCGCCCCTGGCGTACCAGCCGCCAGCGTTCGTGCACCGGGATACCGGAGGGGCAGGAGGCCTCGCAGGGGGCCGCGTATTTGCGGTTTTCCCAGACCGGCACAAAACGCCGCAATTCACCCGTGGTGACCACCGCTATCTGGCTGCGGTCCTGATCGCTGAGATCGCCGATGATGCCTCCCCGGCCCAGTTCATGATCCCAGACCTCCCGGTGAAAAGCCTGCATCGGGCGGGTCGATTACTTCACTAATTTTTCAGAATGCAGGGTTCAGCACACAATAAAAAATTGGGCCCAACTGGATCTAAGGTTTTGTCAAAATTAGGGGTCAAAAAGATCTAAGAACAATGAAAAAAGGGGTCATTTAGATTGAATATCAATGAGAAAATTGATACAAAAGGCATAAAAACTGTTTAATAATATTACTTTTTCGTGAAAAATTAGATCAACTTTAGTATCTTTGAAACTAAATGTGATAGAGACAAACTGATTTTTTTTGCAGAAAGAGGGGTCAATCAGATCAAGATGAGGTATAAAATTAAGACCCAATGAGATATAAAATCTCAAAAACAGGGGTCATAACCGCAGAACCTCCCTACCCACAGGGAAACACCTGGTCCCCATCAGGGCCTCCCATTTCACTTCCTTCTCTATATAATATTTTAAGAGTAGAAGACAAGCAGATAGGGGCACTGAAAGGATATTTTAGTTTTCATATTTACATGAGCTGTTTGCCTGTGCCCTCTATGCCTAAGTATCCCAGAGATTTGACCGAGTGTGAAACTGTGAATCTGGAATAGTGCATTTTTTATAATAGGAAATGTGATACATTGACATCCGATGCATGTCCAGGTGGGCTGGCTATATGTGTGACAGGCCAGACTGTGTATACTGGTATAGATCTAGGGCATAGACCACGCCCTCTACTGCTGTTATACAGATAGCATACGGCACATACGCTGGTCACCAAACACAAAGCTGAACTATATCTGCACAACCCGTGATATCTCTGAGAATTAAGTCTTTACCATCATCAATGATCAGATGATAGTGACGGCCTGTTATTGATACCTAGTAGTTAAAACAAAAGCCTTTGTCTACCCCAAAGAATCGGCTACTAATCATTGTCATTATCCATGGTAATGATGAATCCATACCCAGGCATATATATATATATTGCCTTTGATTACCAGGGAACTGCTGCCAACTAGACACACTGCATACAGACCTGGTCACATGACCTGTGGGGGACTTCTGCCAGCAAGCATGACATTGCCTACAGAGCTCCTACCTCAAAAGGCCAACTTTTTTGGCACTCACAATTAGTTGTATTTGGCTGTCAATCATAAGATCATCATGATCATCAGATACCATACCTGAGACTGCCCTGTTAATTTGAGTCAATACTCAGTAATGTCCTAGTATTTTTCTATTATGAACATAGTAGTATACTTATATGTATTTAATGTTCAAAATGGTCTCATACAAAACATTTAATTTATGGTCTCCCAGTCATTATTACTTGTAAAAAATATCTTTTAAAAAAGTGTAAAATTGTAAAGCATCTTCCACCTTGTTGGGATATTGTACCTTGTAAGAAAGGTCAAAAACAGCTTTTGGACCCATAGAGTCTTTGACATAACAAAAAATAGTTTATGTCTAAATATACAGTGACACTTGCCATTTTTGTGCTGTCACAGCATAGCTCCTTAATAACTCACTTTTCATATATGAAGCAAGCCTCTCTAATAGATTGAGAGTGGTTGACATTTGTGTTCATCTTGCCACATTCCAGCTCTATGGGAGGTATTGAAATCACCCAGCAAGATATCCCATCCACTCTTTCACTCCATTGGGGTAAAATAGTTACCAAGACCTGTCACACTTAAGAGTTGGACACAGTTAAAATACTGGCATTCATCAAGTAAGCAGGTATAGGCACTTGAAGAGGTGAAACAGGATGCCCCGTTGTCACCCTGGATGCTGTGTTTGTCAGTTTGCCCCGGCCAAGTACATTAAGCACCACTCTGCCCCTTCGCCTACATCTAACATCTCTCCCAACATGTGTAGTTCTCAAGCCTGTCATAGCAGTTTGGATCTCACCACCGTAATCACAGCTTGGTGGACAAAGCCCCCTTCTTACAAGTACTTGACCAGGCAAAGAATTATGCATCTGTCTCTCACACTCACAAACTGATATCAAAGGTAAAAGTAAACTTACAACCGATGAATAACTTGACAAAGCCAGAGAAGCTACAGAGATCATCTAATATGTACATGCTACCATAGAGTGATATTGTGTTTGCCGTGTGAATGTACATGCTATCAAAGAGTGATATTGTGTTTGCTGTGTGAATGTACATGTTACCACAGAGTGATATTGTGTTTGCTGTATGAATGTACATGTTATCAAAGAGTGATAGTGTTTGCTGTATGAATGTACATGCTATCAAAGAGTGATATTGTGTCTGCTGTATGAATGTACATGCTACCATAGAGTGATATTGTGTTTGCTGTATGAATGTACATGCTACCATAGAGTAATATTGTGTCTGCTGTATAAATGTATATGTATGCTACCATACAGTGATATTGTATCTGCTGTATGCATGTACATGTTATTAAAGAATGATATTGTGTTTGCTGTATGAATGCATGTACATGTTATCAAAGAGTGATATTGTGTCTGATGTATGAATGTACATGCTCTCAGACGGTGGCTTTGGTGTGAGTCTGTCTCTGTGGTTGCTGGAGATGCCTGACAACTCTAGAGCCTATCACTTCACTTAGATCAAGTAGTCAATGACAAATGTACACATTGTACTTAATCTCAAACATCCTAAACATCATTAAGTGAAACTTATTGATCCGACACCTGGAAACACTTTTTGAGTAGGAAGGAGCTTTACTTTTCATTTGGTCCAAAATGAAACACATTGATATTATAACATTTACTTTCATAATTCGCTAAACTAGGACTGCTTGTGTACAATGTTGTATATTATTTTACTTTTGAAAATAAATTGAAATAGGAATATTATTTAAATTCAGGTTGAATTGGCTAATTAAAAATACCATAAATTTATAATGAATCTTTAATCATGTTAATCCAAGATCATATTATGCTTGGTAAGACTATTGTGATTTACATTAATCTTGATGATATGATTATGGTTATCCAATCTCTCAGGTAGTGTGTTTCTACAATAAAACTATTACATCCCAAAAAGCTTTATTTAAGACCAGGAAACTGATGTTGAAAGTGGATAGGTCATGGTTGATGGGCAATAGATAGACCATGGATGGGTTAAGGATGGACAATGGTCTAACCATCAATGGAACATGGTTAGACCATGATTGTCAAAATATGGTTTCCATGGTTGAGACATGATAGATAACCATCTATGATTTTATACAACTTATATACATGAATTATTTCTTTGTAAAACAAAGGGTTAAATAAACAAATTTCTGAGTTCTGAGTTCTTGACTTGGATTATGAATGGTCTTTCAGCTGGTCATTACATTGTTGATGGAGTGTCACTAACATCCCTAAAGGAAGATCTTATTCCAAGTGTTCTCTAAACGAGGACATATCAGCAACAAATGTTCAGGTTCTCTAGGTTACGTGACTCTTGCCTGATATATTCTCTAGTATTATGTCAAATGATTTAAGGAGAAATTTGCACTATGGTTGGCAATACAAGTGATTTCCCACCAGGTTTGTATTTCTACATTAATCAAATCTGCTATACAAACATTATCAAGTCAAACAACCAGAGGGTCTATAGTAAAACTACGAAACCGGCTAGGAATAGCTGGAGGAGAGAAACAGCTGATTGGTGTTGATTGATGGCGCAAAAGTGACATTAACGGTGAAATTCTCACACCTTGGTTTGTACAGTGTAGCTCTCAAACTTCCCCTTTCTCCTGAGGATACAGGCTATTGTGTGCTGGGGACAAACCAACAATTTTGAAGTATATTTTCTGTATAAATAAAATTCTTCACAAACCATTACAATGGTCAAACTAATTTACACCTCACCATTCTTAATCCCATCTATTCCAACATCTCATTTTAATTTACAGACATATTTATTTAGCTCAGTTAATTTTTTACAATAAAGAATATAAATAAAAAAGGTTTAATGCTGCGTCTTTGTGTGAAGATGTGGTAAACTTTTGACCTATCTCATTTGACTAGATGTTTAATTGGTGACATTTTATGGCCAAGAATGGACTTGAAGATTGTGGCATTTGTCACACAGACAAGCTGTATGATGAGGATGTCCGGACCTAAGCTGATCAGGAATGTTGATGAAGTCATCTCAGGTTTCCAGGTGTATCCCCCCTTCCAATACATCTGTCCCCTAACCATGTGAATAATGTGCCTCATCATGCACCATTATGCATATATATTTCTTCTTCTTCTTTTTTTTTGGGGGGGGGGGGGGGGTTGAGGGAATTTTAC
>JAERRP010000223.1 GCA_016735415.1 Desulfobacterales bacterium
GGTGAGAAAGCGCGGATCCGTAAGCGACAAAGCGAAATGGGAAAATTGCAGACCGAGCTCGATTTGAAAAAATCTCTGACTGAGGCGGTGGCCAAAATCAGAATGGCTGTTGACGAATACCATTCCGCCAAGGCGGAACTGGACATGACCCGGGAAACGGAAATCATTGAGCAGGTACGATTTGACAATGGCGCCATCAGCGTAAATGATCTGCTTTATGCCAAAGCCCGCAACCAGCAGGCGCAAAGCCGCTTGAACACAGCCGAGTATGCCTATCAGAATGCCCGATTCTACCTGGATTATCTGCTGGAGGACGGAAAAAACCCATGAAGAAATTCATCGCCTTGCTGTTGATCATTGGACTCATCGTCGCTGCCGGCATCCTCCTCAAAAAGCGGATGCAATCGGCCCGGAACGCGCCCACGCCGATCCCCCCGGTCTATCCGGTGAAGGTTGTTTCACCAAAGGTGACGTCCCTGCAACAGACACGCCCTTTTCTGGCCCAATTGACATCCGTTCATAGCGCCCATATCGCCTCAAAGCTGAGCGGTCGAATTAAGGTCGTCCGGGTGACGGAAACCCAGGTCGTAAAAAAAGGAGATCTGCTGGTTCAGATTGATGACCTGGAAACCCTTTCTGCCATTAAGTCTTTTGAAGAAACCCTGAAGTCTCAGCAAGCCGATTTAAAATATACCCAAACGCTGTATGCCCGCAACAAGGCCATTTTCAAAGTGGGGGGCCTGGCCCGGGAAAAACTGGAAGCGTCGGAAGTGGCCCTCGCCGGTAAACGGGCAGCCCTTGAAGCGACCCGGCAAAAAATAACGACCCAGCAGATCCAGTTGGGCTATTTAAACATTCGCGCGCCCTTTGATGGCGCCGTTGCCGCCATCTTTTTGCGAAAGGGCAATCTGGCCACACCCGGCCAACCCCTTTTAACCCTCCATTCGCGCGAGCAGAAACTCACCTTCAGCTACGTACCGGCGTCCCCCAACATTACACCGGGCCAGGCGGTTTTCGTGGGGAAAAGAAGCATTGGGAAGGTTCTAAAACGCTACAACGATGCGAATAACGGCCTGTCCGTAGCAGAAGTGGCCCTTGACCATCCCCTTGACCCACCCGACAAAAGTTATCTCAACATTCAAGTGATGACATTTGAGGGGACAGGTTGCACGGTCCCGGTAAACGCGCTTTTGCATCAGAAAGAAGGAACCCGGGTCATGGTGTATGAAAATGACCGGTTCACCCCTTTTTCCGTCACAATCCTGGGGCAAAACCAAAGCCATGCCCTCATTGATCCCTGTCCTTCATCCCCGGTGGCCGTTGGCTCGGAGGCAAAACTAAGTCTGCTCTCCACTTATGGGCCCGTCCAAATTATCCACGGAGAAGCGCGTGAATAAATCCTGGATTGAAAGACTTTTACATCGCCCCTATTTCATCTACTCCTTCCTGGTCCTGTTTGTATTCTTAGGCATCATCGGTTACCAAAATGTGGACCGAAAGCTCTTCCCGGATTCCAATTATCCTGAAATTGCCGTGGTAATGGTTCAGCCCGGAGGTTCAGCCAAAACCATCGCCGCCAACATTGCCGTTCCGGTAGAGGAGGCACTTTACACCCTTGATGAAATCCGCCGGGTATATTCCACCACCATTGATGAAGTTTCCGTGATCCGGGCGGAATTTAAATACACAAAGGATCTGGAGATCGCCTCCGCCGATGTGGAAAATGCCATCAACAAAATCCGCGCCATACTGCCCGATGACCTCATGGAACCGCAGATCCACAAGATATCGGCGGCCACCGCACCCATACTGGTGATCGGCATAAGCAGCAAAACCGTTTCCTTGACCGATATTCGACAGCTTGCGGAAAACCAACTGAAACATGAATTGATCAAAATCCCGGACGTGGCCAATGTTGATATCTTTGGCGGCTACCAAAAGGAAGTGCAGATCATCATCGACAAGAAAACCCTCGACCGGTACGGTCTTGGCCTTGGCGCGGTACTGGGGGTGCTGAAACAAAACGACAAGGATTACGCCATCGGTTTTATCACCAGCGAAAAAAACCGTTATCTTCTGAAATCTCCCGGAAAAGAGGAGACCATTGAAGGGCTTCGGGCCCTTCGCCTAACGCCCGATGTATCCCTGGGTGATGTCAGCCGCATCTATTTCGGTCACTATGAGAATACCGCTGCTTATTACGGCAATGGAAAAGCGGCCATTGCCCTGTCTATCCAGCGGAGTCGCGATGCGGATGTAATTAAAACCATCACCCGGGTGGAAGAAAAATTGGACCATATGAGGTCCCAATACTCAAATCTCTGTTTTGAAATCACGGATACCCAGAAGGATACCATCGTTCAGAGCACGGAAAATATGTTTGAATCTCTGCGGGATGCCATCATCATGAGTATCATGGTGGTCTTTTTCTTTCTGGCCAGTTTCAGGCAGGTTCTGGTGGTGCTGTTGACCATTCCGCTGGTTTACGCCACCACCATTGCGCTCATGTGGTTCGTAGGCATCGAGTTCAATGTGATCACGTTAACCGGCATTATCCTGGCCCTCGGCCTGCTCTTAGATGATGCGGTGGTGGTCATGGAGAACATCGAGCGTCATCATCATCAAACCGGACAGAAGTCCATTTACAAGGCAGTTCTTGACGGTACACGGGAAATCATGTTTGCGGATCTCTCCGGCACCGTGACCACCATGATTGCGCTTGCACCCATCCTCTTTATAGGCGGATATCCCCAGACCATCTTTCGCCCCCTGGCCGGGACGCTCCTGCTGGCCCTGGCGGCGTCCTATGTGATCTCCATCACGGCGG
>JAERRP010000669.1 GCA_016735415.1 Desulfobacterales bacterium
AGATTATAACCGCCAGTGAATACAAACAGATGCAGGGCTTGTTTGGCCTGGGCACCCATGGGAACGATCCGCTCTTTTGAGCCCTTGCCAACCACCCGCACGAAACCGGCCTCCAAATTTAAATTTTTAAGGTTGATCGTCACCAGTTCGCTGACCCGCAGTCCGGCGGCATAAAGCAGCTCGAGCATGGCGGCATCGCGCTGCCCCATCGGTCGACGGGTATCGGGCGCCGCCAGCAGACGATCGATATCGCTGACGGAAATGATATCCGGCAGATAAAGACCGGATTTGGGAAGATCGATCAGGCGGGTCGGATCGACAGCGATCATTTTTTCCTGATACAGGAAGCGGTAGAAACCCCTCAGGGTCACCAGATGCCGGGCCCGCGATCGGGCCCCCAGACCTTCCCGGCGCAGATTGATCAGGTATTTAAGGATGACCGCCGGGTCGGTTTCGGAAAAGGCCCTGAAGCCTTCCTGCAGTAGAAAAGCCGTGTAACGGCTGAGGTCCTGTCCATAGGCTTCCAGCGTGTTGGCGGCCAGTCCCTTCTCGACGGCCAGAAAGGCGAGGTAGCGGTCGATCCGTTCATCCAGGTGATGGGGCGTCTGAGGGGGGGTGAATGCCATGATGCCTTTCGGATGATGCTGTTCGGGTCCGGCCGGAAAGCCCGGGAAGGGAAACGCAGAAGAACGCTCAGGCCGGCAGGACAAAATCTTCCAGATCGAGGGTGTTGAGCACGACCGCCCGGTCGGTTCCAACCCGGACCTGATTTTCAAGCCGGATCCCGCCCCAGTCGGGTAGATAGATACCGGGCTCGACGGTGACGAGCATACCGTCTTGCAGGATATCTTCACTGCGGGGACTCAGGCGGGGGGCTTCATGGACGAAAAGGCCGGTACCGTGGCCGAGACTGTGGCCGAACCGGCCTGCGAATCCGGCTTCCCGGATGATGGTGCGCGCCACCGCGTCCACCGCCTGGCAGGCCTCCCCGGCCCGGATGGCGTCAATGGCCGCTTTCTGGGCCTTACGGACGGTGTGGTAGCATTCCAGAAACGTGTCGTCCGGGGCGCCGAAGATCAGGGTCCGGGACATGTCGGAGCAATAGCCCTCCACCCGGGCCCCCCAGTCCAGCAGCAGCGGCTCGCCTTTTTTAATGCGGTCTTCGCCCGGCACGGCCTGGGGCAGCGCGCTGTTGGTCCCGGCCGCCGCAATCGTGGGAAAGGAAGGGCCGTCGGCACCGGCTTTGCGCATGAGATCGTCCAGCATTCGGGCGATTTCGGATTCGGTCATGCCGGGACGCAGCCTTTGGCGCAGCTTCCGCAAGGCGGTTTCGGCGCAGTCAACCGCCTTGCGGGTGGCGGCGATCTCCTGTTCATCCTTGCAGGCCCGCAGGTTCTCCACCAGCGAATCCTGCGGTACAAGGGCGCTGACCCCTTTTGCCTTTAGGATCTTTTCCTGGAGCTTAAGGTGCTGCTTGACGGACATGCGCACACTTTCGAAACCGAGCCGGCGGATGTTGAGATCCGCGAGTCTTGCGGGCAATTCGTCCAGGAGTCCCTTGGGGTAGCAAATTATTTCAAAGCCGGGGGCTTCCTTCCCGGCCTGGAGCACGTAGCGGGAATCGGTCGCCAGCAGCAGGTGGTCGTCTGAAATCAAGAGCGCGCCGGCGGTTTCGTCGAACTGGCCGTCTTCGGCGGTGTAACCGCTCAGATAGCGGCGGTTGGCTTCGATCAGAATCAGGAGGGCGTCGAGGCCCGAGGTCTTCAGGGCCTCGCGTAAACGTTCGATTCGTTGGGGGTGCAAGGGGGTCGTCATAGGCGCCTTTCGCTGGACCATCCCGGAACCGCAGCGTTGGTTCCCGGAACTTGTTTTCATTTTCAGCTACCGCGTTTTATAAAAAAAAACCCTGTGGAAATCAAGCGGCGACCATCCTGTCAGGGGGTCGTCGATCGATCCCGGGAACGGCTGAAATCACTTGACAGTTGTCCGCAATTGGCAAATAAACGGTGCTCAGCGCCAATCCACGGTGAGGTGTTTGCATCACAGGGGCCGGCCATCAGGCCTGATGATCCGACCAGAAGAAAAAGAGGCAGAGCGGTGACGATTCAACTGGATGAACTGCTTGAAGTTTACGAACAGAGCATTAAAAATTTCCACATGCTGATGTCCCGGCGTGTGAAAGACATTTTAATCGTTACCAGCCTGTTCGACGCGTGCATCATCAATCAGGAAGCCCGTCTGGAGGACAGGTTGGAAGCGGTTTATCGGGCCCGTGAACACGGCCGTCCCCCTGCTGTGACCTGGGTCCACTCGGCGCGTGAAACCCTGAATTGCCTGGAAGACAGGGATTTCGACCTGGTGATAACAACCCTGCGACTCGCCGATGAGCAGGCCGCAGACCTGGGGCCGGCCATCAAGTCCCGCTGGCCCCAAATACCGGTTTTACTGTTGTTACACGAACCCCTGGCCGTGCGCCATCTACGGCAGGGGGCGGTCATGCCGGCGGGCATCGATCAGGTTTTTGTCTGGTCCCACGATTCGGATCAGGTCATGGCCATGATCCAGTACGCGGAAGATGTGCTCAACATACAGCAGGATACCCAGCGCTGCAATATTCCCGTCATTCTTCTGGTGGGCGCATCCG
>JAERRP010000308.1 GCA_016735415.1 Desulfobacterales bacterium
CAGCCAGGCATTGAATCTCAGACGGGGTGGCATGGGTTTGCCCGACATACGGTAGCCGGCCGCCTTCTCACCTATCTCGATAAAATAATTGTAGAGTTTTCGATTGAGCCAGTAGGACTCATCGATTTTGAGCCATATCTGGGAGCGAATGGTTTCGTAAATTCGGGGCGCCCCGAACATAAAGTGAGGGCCGATTTCCTTGAGGTCTTCCATGGCCGTCTCCACCGATTCGGGGAAATTGATGGTGATGCCGGTGGCCATGGCCACGCCAAAGGAGTTCATCTGTTCGCCGATCCAGGCAAAGGGCAGGAAGGAGACATACTCGTCGGTATCTTCCAGGGGATCCGCTTCGGTGAGCTGCAACCCCATGCTGATAAAGTTCTTGTGCGTCAGCATGGTTCCTTTGGAAAGCCCGGTGGTGCCGGAGGTCAGGCACAGGTGGCAAACCTGGTCGATTTGGCCCGCATTCATCAGGGACTCGAAAAGGTCCGGGTTCTCGGCATGGACTTCATCGCCGAGCCGGTAGACATCCTCGATAAAGACGAACCAATCATCGGACCGGTAGTTGCGCATGCCGCGGGGGTCTTCATAAATGACACGCTTGACGCCCGGGACCCGTTCCCGGATCTCGACAATCTTGTCCACCTGTTCCTGGTCGTCGCAAAAGACGATGGTGACATCCATATATTCCAGCAGGTGGGCGATCTCATCCGGCATGGTGGTCTGGTAGATGGCGGTGGAGATTCCGCCCACGGCTTGTGCGCCTATGGCGGTGAAAAGTATCTCCGGGATGTTGTCTCCGATGAGCGCGATCGTATCGCCTTTTTTCAAACCGAGCTTCTGCAAGCCGAGACCGGTCTTGCGGACATATTCGTAATAGTCATTCCAGGTGTAACTGTTCCAGCGGCCAAAATCCTTTTCGCGCAGGGCCACCTTGTCTCTGGATTGCTGCACCCGCCACCGCAGCAGCTGCGGTATGGTGTATTTTACCAATTCGTCACGGTTTTCCATATTAAGACTATCAATCTTCTTTTAATTATCGATTCTCCGCACCAGGCGGAAACGTCATAAGTTCAAGACATGGCGCCCAAGTGCTGAGGCGTACATCGGTACGCCGCAGCGACGAAGCACGCCGGGCAACGCCGGTATTGAACCGATGACGCCTCCGTCTAGTCTTCGCCGATGTAGGCTTCGATGACCTTCGGATTCGCCGCCACCTCCTCCGGGGTTCCGGCACCAATCAACTGACCGAAGTCCAGTACATTAATGCGATCGGAAATATCCATGACAACACCCAGATCGTGTTCCACCAGAATGATCGTCGTTTTGCGCTCTTTTTTTATTTCCATGATGAATCGAACGACATCCTCTTTTTCTTCGATGTTCATACCCGCCATGGGCTCGGCCAGCAGCAGCAGGTGGGGGTCCAGGGTGAGCGCCCTGGCGACCTCAACACGTTTCTGGATGCCGTAGGCCAGATTTCCCACCGTGCTTTTGCGGTAAGGCTCGAGCTCCATGAAATCAATGACATCTTCTACGTAGGCACGGTTTTCGGCCTCCAGTCGCGATGCCTTGCCGACGTAAATCACGGCCTGGAAAAAATTGTATTTCAGGTTGGTATGGCGGGCCAGCAGCAGGTTGTCCAGCACGGACAGGCCGCTGAACAGTTCCAGATTCTGAAACGCACGGGCGATGCCCAGTTTGGTCACCTGGTGCGGTGAAGAGTGGGTCAAGCGCTTATCGCCGTATTTTATTTCGCCCCTGGTCGGGTGATAAAACCCGGAAATGCAGTTCAACAGACTCGTCTTGCCGGCCCCGTTAGGCCCGATGACCGATGTAATCAGGCCCGGCTCAATCGTGATATTCACACTGGCAAGGGCACGCAATCCGCCGAAATCCAGCGTCACCGACTCAATTTTCAGAACGTTCTGAGGCATGCTTGCTTCTTTTTCCATGGATCAGTCAACTTGTCACCTGTGCGACCCGAGAAACGATGTCGATTCCCGCGGCCGAACCGTAACGCCTTCCTCTATCAACCATCACATTAAAAACCCTGATGAAGTCCCAAGCTTGCCGGTTTCATCAGGGTTCAGCAGGACGGAAACAGGCCCGTATTTGGATAATTCACACATATGCCGCCGCCGTTGACGGACGGCCAAATCCTCAGGGCACTTCGGTACCAATCGATAGAATATCATCTGGGATCATTTCCGCTGCTGGTGCTCCACCACCACTCGATTCACCATAA
>JAERRP010000174.1 GCA_016735415.1 Desulfobacterales bacterium
GAATGGAGTAATGTGTGTCAGCTTGAGAATTACCGCCCGTTGAATGAAATCCAAATCGGTCCGCTCCTTCAACATCTGCTGGAACTGGCCTCGGGCCACCAGCTGGTCATCCCGCCCGACATCTTCCTGATGATGAAAACCCTGACCGCCGTCGAGGGTGTGGCCCGGACCCTGGATCCGGATTTCGATATTTTTGCGGCCGCCGCGCCATTTATCAAACAGGTCAAAATGAACCGCTTCCGCCCCCAGCGCCTGGCCGAAGATGTCGTACGCCTGGGGGCTGATTTTATCGAATTCATGCAGCAGTTTCCCAATGAAATCCTGGAGATCACTCGACAGATCCGCCAGCGCAAACTGACCGTGCATGTGGAACTGGAAAGCCTCAAAACCATGCTCGAAACCCACGACCAGATCAGCAACCGGGTGTCCTTTGCCATTATCATCGCCGGGCTGATCATCGGCTCCTCCATTATCGTGGTCTCCGGCGTGCCCCCTCTTTTCTACGGCATATCCCTGATCGGCATCATTGTTTTTATCACCGCGGCCGTCATGGGGCTCTGGCTGCTGGTGGCCATCATCAGAAAAGGGCGTTTGTAGCCTCCGTTGTACGGCCGCTCGCCTGCACCCCCACGCGCTTTTTCGAAATCTTTTCGACAACCTCCCGGTCGCGGTTGTCATGTTGTCTGTGAACGAGGCAATTGTGTCGAAAAAGCTTGCAATCAATTACAAAATTGTTATAAAAAATCACTTTTTTAACCGGCTTGGATTGCGGTCTCCCGCTGGCGTGGCCGAGGCTCATTGAGAGGGCTCCCAGGCGCCGCAAAACCAGTTAGGAATGGGCACGAACAGAAGGAATGGTATCTGATGAAAAAAATAGAGGAAACCACACTGCTCTATGAAATCAGCGAGGCGCTGAACGCTCACCTGGAGCTGAAAAAATCCTTGTACACGGTCCTCGATATCCTGTCCGATTCTCTGGACATGGCCCGGGGCACCATTACCCTGCTGGACCCGGTCCGCAACGAAATCCGGATCGAAGTGGCCCACGGCATCACGCGGCGCGCCATGCAGCAAGTTCGCTATAAGCTGGGGGAGGGCATCACCGGACGCGTCATCCAGTCCGGCAAACCGGTGTCGATTCCCAAAATCAGCGAAGAACCCCTTTTCCTGAACCGCACGGTGTCCCGGAAGCGTAAAAAGGACCTGGAGATGTCTTTTATCTGCGTCCCCATTCAAAAAGGCCGGCAGGTCATCGGGGCGCTTAGCGTCGACAAACCCTACGATCAGAAATACTCGCTCAAAAAGGCCGAAAAACTGCTGGCCGTGGTGACCACCATGGTCGCCCGCCAGGTCATCAATCTCGAAACCATCCGTCTCGAAAAGCAGGCCCTGCGGGATGAAAACAAGCGGCTTTTAAGCGAGCTCGAAAACAAGTACCGGATCAACAACATCGTGGGCAACAGCAACAAGATGCGGGAAGTGTTCCAGATGGTCTCGCAGGTCTGCAAGAGCAACGCCACCGTGCTGATACGGGGGGAAAGCGGCACCGGCAAGGAACTGGTGGCCAATTCGGTCCACTACAACAGCAATCGGGCTCAGGCCCCCTTCGTGAAGGTCAATTGCGCCGCAATTCCGATCAACCTGATCGAGAGTGAGCTCTTCGGACACGAAAAAGGCGCTTTCACAGGGGCCATCAAGCAGAAGCTGGGCAAATTCGAGCTGGCCCACAAGGGGACCCTTTTTCTGGATGAAATCGGTTCGATTGGACTGGATGTGCAGGTGAGCCTGCTGCGCGTCCTTCAGGAGAAAGAGTTCGAGCGCGTCGGCGGGCAGAAAACCATCAAGACGGACGTACGCATTATCGCCGCCACCAACAAGAACCTGGAGCAGGCCGTCGAGGACGGCACCTTTCGGGGTGACCTGTATTACCGTCTGAACGTGTTCCCGATCTATCTGCCGCCCCTCAGGGAGCACAAAACCGATATTCTTCTCCTGGCCGACCATTTCCTTGAAAGATATGCCAGGGAAAACAACAAGGACATCCGCCGCTTTTCCACCCCGGCCATCGATATGCTGATGGCCTATCACTGGCCGGGCAATGTCCGTGAGCTGGAAAACTGCATCGAGCGGGCGGTCCTGCTGTGCGAGCAGGGCGTCATCCACAGCTATCATCTTCCGCCGACCTTGCAAACCGGTCCCGAATCCGATACTTTGCCAGCCTTGTCGCTTGAGGAGGCGGTGGCCAACCTGGAAAGAGAGATGATCATCGACGCTCTTAAAAACACGTGCGGGAACATCACCCGGGCCGCCGAACTGCTTAAGACCACCGTGCGCAGATTCGCCTACAAGGCCCAGAAGTTCGGCATCAGCTACAAACACTATCGATAGATTATGACCCTCATCCAGGCTTTCATACTCGGCATCGTCCAGGGGCTCACCGAATTCCTGCCCGTCAGCAGCTCGGGGCATCTGGTGATCGTCCAGCACCTGTTCGGAATGCAGCAGGCTAATCTGGCCTTTGACGTCAGCGTCCATGTCGGCACCCTCGGGGCCGTGGTGATTTTCTTTCGTCGCGATATCGCCGCCATCCTGCTGGCCCTCCTGCGGTATCGTCCCACCTGGCGGCCAGCGACCATCAGGGCGCTTCTGGCACCCGGCAGCCCCGATGCCGAGGTCCGGCTGGCGGTTCTGGTGGTATTGGGCTCCATTCCCACGGCCCTGATCGGGCTGGTGTTGAAGCGTTACGAAGAGACCCTTTTCGCCTCCCCCCTGATTGCCGGCGTTATGCTGCTGGTGACCGGGTGTCTGCTTTACCTGACCCGCCGCCCCCAGACGGCCGCCCGGGCGCATCCCGCGTCAACGCGCCCGCTGGCCGCCATCAGCGTCCGCGACAGCCTGCGGATCGGTTTCGTTCAGGGACTGGCCGTCATGCCCGGCATCTCCCGCTCGGGGACCACCATTGCCGCCGGCATCTTTGCCGGTATCAATCCCCAGGCCGCCGCCCGGTTTTCGTTTCTGCTCTCGATCCCGGCCGTGGCCGGGGCCGCACTGCTGGTGCTCATGGACGCCATCGGCCAAGGGCAGATCGATCCCGTTCCCTGTCTGGCGGGCGGCCTGATCGCGCTGATCGTCGGCTATGCCGCCCTGACCTTTCTCGTTTACCTGATCAACAAAGGTCGGCTTTACACCTTCGCCCCCTACTGCTGGATTGTCGGTTTGGCGGCCATCGTGCTGGGCTGGTGAAACCGGTCCGGCGCTAATGCCCGGCCACACAGGACGCGTCATGCTGCCCCGAGACACCAAGATCTTCAACGTCCTCTTTTTCTCCATTTTCGCAACCGTTACCGGTGTGGGCATTGTGGTGCCGCTTCTACCGATATATGCCCGGGACATCGGGGCCGGCGGCTTTTACATCGGAATGATCTTCGGTATTTTTTCGATTGCCCGCACCGCCTTTATCCCCGTGTTCGGAAGGGCTTCCGACCGCCACGGGCGCAAGCCCTTCATCGTCGTCGGCATGCTGGGGTACGCCCTCATCTCCCTGGCGTATATCGCCGTCAGCAATGTTCCGGGCCTGTTCGTCGTCCGTTTCTTTCAGGGTATCGCCTCGGCCATGATGATGCCGGTGCTCCAGGCCTATGTGGGCGACATCACCCCCACAGGCCGGGAGAGCTTCACCATGGGGTATTTCAACCTGGCCACCTTTGCGGGGCTGAGCCTGGGGCCCCTGCTGGGCGGTGTCGTCAGCGACCACTGGAGCCTCGATGCGGCCTTCATCATGATGGGGCTGTTGGCCCTCTTCGGTTTCCTGGCCTGTGCCCTGCTGCTGCCGCCCACGCAATCCGAAAGGGCTTTACGTCGGGGCACACCACCGATGGCCTGGCGGCGCCTGGTCCAGGATCCTGAGATTCGGGGCCTTTTCGCCTTTCGTCTGGCCTATACGGCCGGCATCGGTGTTATCTGGGGCTTTTTACCGATTTATGCCGATCAGCGCTTTCAACCGGGGTCAGCGGCCATCGGACTGCTCATCATGAGCGGCGTTCTGGTCAGCGGCCTGTTTCAGGTCCCCATGGGCTACCTGGCCGACCGCGTGAACAAACCCCGGATGGTGGCCGCCGGCGGCACTTTGGCGGGAATGGCCCTGCTGGGATTCACCTGGGCCGACAGTTTTACAGAGATGCTGCTGGGCAGCCTGATCTTCGGCATGGGCGGCGGCATTGCCATGCCCGCCCTCATGGGGCTGGCCGTCAAAAAGGGGGCCGCTCTCGATGCCATGGGGTCGGTCATGTCCCTGCTGACGCTGGCCCACAGCCTGGGCATGATGATGGGCGCTCTGCTGGCCGGATGCGTCATGGACTGGTTTGAACTCACCTGGGCTTTTCCGTTAGGCACCGGCATCATGCTCGCCGGTGTGGCGGCCTTCTGGTATTGGATTCCGCCGCCCGTGCACACGGTCCGGGGCGAACGGAAGCCCCCCGGTCCGACCACTGCGCAAATGTCGGGGCCGGGCGAATCGGTTTGATATTTTTAGAATTGGCTTTACCTTAACGCCAGCTTTTACGGGTGTGATGGTATCTCAAATTCGGTACCCGAAAACGAATACGGGCACCAACCGTCCACCAGATTGAATCACTGATGTTAAAAAAATACTCAGCGGGAAAAAACAGCGGCTGGATGCCCGGGGCGCTGTTTTCGCTTGTCTGGGATAAACCGAAATTT
>JAERRP010000122.1 GCA_016735415.1 Desulfobacterales bacterium
GACCCGGGGCCACAATTTTGATCCGTGACTAATGAATACAGACGTACATCTGACGGCGGTTGAGTAGCACGCCCAATTTGAATCATTAAGTTTAAATATTAACAACGTCCCTAATAATTCCCTCCCTATTCTTCAGGCGTCTACGGCCGATGGCTATGGGGATTAACGGCGGCGGCGATGCACCGCAGGACGATCAGCAGACCTATAGTCCAGGATAGCAGGACCCGGCAATGTGGCCGGGGAAGTTGTTTCAGGGAATGGGAAGAGTTCTACAGACTCTGGGGAAGACCCAGCACAACGCGAGCCACCTCGTCGGCGGCCCGGGCCGCATCGGTGCATCGTTGGACGCCTTCGATATGGGGGCCATTCGCCAGAACGAATACCTTTTTTCCAAACTGGAGCGCAAAGGCCATTTCCGAGATGGTGCCGTAGCCGCCGCCTACGGCCACAAGGCAAAGGGCGGCGCAGGCCACCAGGGCGTTCCGGGCGATGCCGATGCCGGTTGCGATCGGCACGCTGACATGCGGGTTGGCCATGGCCGGATCATCGTCCGGCAAAAGCCCGATGCTCAAGCCGTCCGCGCTGGCCGCTCCCCGGCAGGCCGCCTCCATGATGCCCTGGCGACCCCCGCACAGCAGGGTAAGGCCCATCCGGGCCAGGTGCTTTCCCATGTCTTCGGCGGCGGCGAGCTGCGCCGGGCCGGCCTCACGCCCGCCGATCACGGCCACCGGTACCCGGCAGGGGAAACCGCTGGTACGCTGCAGCCATCCGACTGCCTCGGTTGGTGTTACTTCCCGGTCAGAGGACTCTCCCGGTTCAATGCTGTGCCAGCTTCTGTCCGAGGGCGTGAGTACTTTTCCTTCAGAGGTGGTAAGGCGGCCGTTTTCATAATCAAGGAAGAGCTTCATGGCGTTCCCTTCTGAGAATGTACAACTCTCCAGCCGCAAGTACCAGAGTACACAGGGTGAGCAGAATGACGGACAGCGCTGCTGCAGATGGAAAGTCGGCACCGGAGTCCGAGATCCGGCTGTAGAGAATGAGCGGTAAAATGTTGACCTGGGTGCCCACCAGGGCCAGGGCCGTGCCGTAGGCCCCGATAGCGACCGCCGAAACCAGGCAGAAGGCGCTCACCGCGCTGGGCATGATCTGGGGGATCAGGATATCCATCATGGAGCGGAAGTGGGTTGCCCCCAGGGATTGGGCGGCCTTGATCTGGTCACGATCGAAATTGACCAGCACGGGCAGCAGGATCAGCACCACCCGGGGAATGAGATAGTAGGAGTAGGCAAAAGCCAATCCCACCGGGCTGTAGAGGAAGCCCGAAAAAGTGGCCGGGTCCGCGAGGCCCAGCCCGGCCAGCGAAAGTGTGATGAAGCCCGCCCGGCCATAGGCCAGGATGAACCCGTAAGCCACGATAAGCCCGGAGAAGGTCAGCGGCAGCGAGATCCAGAACAGCAGGTTGGTGCGCAGGTTCTCCGGCAGGGCGGACAAATGCCAGGCAACGCAGAAGCCCACCAACAGGGAAAACGCGGGGGCGGTCAGGCCGAGCACCAGCGTCCCTGCCAGACCCCGCCAGAAGATGGAGTCGGCGAAGATGGCGGCGAACGCATCGCCCCCGCCTGTGAATGCTTCCTCGGATACCACCGCCAGCGGGACCACGAAGAAAAGCAGGATCACGAGCGCGCCGGGGGCGGCCATCAAAATCAGCCGTCCCCGGCGGAGGATGTCGTGTTTACTGGCCAAGGATCAGCTTTTCCCAGGTCTGGTCGATCTCAGATTTGAGCGCGGCCGCTTTTACCAAATCCAGCGGCTTGAGCTGCGGGGTCGCCGGGAAGCGATTGGCAATGTCGGCCGGAAGCTTTACGCCGGGGACGGACGGGCGCACGAAGCCTTCGGCGAAGGTGGTCTGGCCCGTGTTGGTCATGATGAAGTTCAGCCACAGTTTGCCGGCGTTCGGGTTGGGGCCGTTTTTCACCAGACTGATGGCATAGGGTGCCGCCACGGTGGCCTCTTTGGGGATCACCACGGCGATGCTGTCGCCCATGCCGTCCTGGTACTTGGCCTTGAGGCCGTCGTTTTCGTAGCCGATCCAGATCGGGATCTCGCCTTTTATGAACTTGGCATAGGGCGTGGTGCCTTCCACGCGCAGCACGTTGCCGGCCTTGTGCAGCTTGGCAAGGTATTTCATCCCGGGCATGATGTTCTTCATGTCGCCACCGGCACCGAAATTGGCCGCGAAGCTCAGCACTTGGCCCTGGCCGGTGGAGCGGGGGTCCAGATATACGATGGCGTTCTTGTATTCGGGTTTGGCAAGGTCGGCCCATGATTGGGGCACGTTCTCAACCAGTTTGGTGTTGACCAGGAAAGCGATGGTGAGCTGATGAATGATAAACCAGCGGCCGTCCTTGTCGCGGTAGACCTCGGGCAGCTTATCGAAGTTCACGGGCTTGAAGCCCTCCAGCAGGCCCTTGTCGGCGGCAGTAATGGCGGATCCGCCAAAGTAGTAGGCCGTGTCGGCCTGGGGACGGTTTCTGGCCTTGTCCAGAGCGACCACGGTGGCGCCCGATCCCAGGTCGTTGTAGGCCATCTCAACTTGCGGGTAGCGTTTTTTAAACCGTTTGAACATGTTTTTCCAGTTAGCCCAGGTGGGACCGGTGTCGAAGGACACCACTATGCCCTCCTTGGCGGCCGCTTCGTACAGCGCCTTTTCACCGGAATACAGTTCCGGGCTGTCGAACGCCATGAGTGGGGATGACAGAAGCAACAGGGAAACTGCACCGATAAGTAATGCCTTTAGTTTCATTTTACCCTCCTTGTTTGTCGATTATCTCCATTATCAAACCGGCAGGAGCCTGACATGCTCCGGCCGTATACTCACCGCGTCGATCCGACCGCGGATGCCGGTCTGGCCCAGAATGACGGAATCCTGGATGGACAGGTCGTAACGGCGCACGGCACCCAGAAACCGATCCCGGACGATCTTGCCCTTGAAAAGATTGATGGGGTCATTGGCATGACCGACCGTGATATTCTCGGGCCGCACCAGTACGGTGACCTGTTTGCCCGGCGGATAGCTATGGCGCTCGGTCTGCAGCAAGCCGAAGGGCAGTTGCACTGAGTCTTCCGACGCCACCACCCCGTCCCACAGGTTGGCTTGGCCCACGAAGTCGGCCACGCTGCGGGTCGCCGGCCGGTCGTAGAGCTCAAGCGGAGTGGCGATCTGGACCAGGCGGCCGGCCTCCATCACTGCCACCCGGTCAGCCATGGAAAGTGCTTCCTCCTGGTCGTGGGT
>JAERRP010000198.1 GCA_016735415.1 Desulfobacterales bacterium
CCTGATTCTGAGGGTTACGGATTCAAGTGAAAGGCTGAAGAATAGGATTCCAGGATTCAAGGGGTCGTGGGTTCGAGTGAACTGCTAAAAAATAACAAACTCCTGAACCCCTGACCCTGTAGTCCTGAAACCATCTTCTCCAACTAAACTGGAGTAGAATCTGGTTTTAAAACCTCGGATCGCCTTACGGACAAGGCGCGCCGCCCAGGCCGGTCCGGCCTGTTCCGAGCTTGCGCAACACCGCCCGGTGGGATGCATCCGCACTCAAAACGGGAAGTTATTTTTAGGCGCGGCCCAGGCCGGTCACTTCTTCCGCCAGTTGGACGTAATCCCTGGCGCCGAAACTCCCGGGACGATAGAAAACCACCGGTTTACCCACATCGGCGCTTTCCGCCACGGTGGTGTTGGCCCGAATCACCGTATCGCAAAGAAGCGGACCATACTGCTTATCATTTTTGAGTTTGGCGAGGGTGTTGTTGCTGACCCGCGTGCGCTGGTCGTAGAAGGTGGCCACCACCCCGCTGGTTTCAAGACCGGGGTTGATGCCGCGGCGGATGACCTCGATGGTGTCGAACAGTTCTCCCAGAGCGCCGAAAGCATAGGGATGCGTCTGACAGGGCACCAGCACCTCGCGGGCGTAAGCGAAGACATTGACCGTCAATAGCGAAAGGCTGGGCGGGGTATCGAGGAGAATGTAATCGTAAGCGCCCTCCAGTCCGTCCAGTCCATCCTTGAGCCGGTTCTCCCGGCCTTCAACATTCACCAGTTCGACCTCGGCCCCCGATAGATCGGGTACCGACGGGATCAAATCGAGCCCTTCCCAGCGGGTTGGCATGACCGCCCGGGAGGCGGCCTGCTCACCCGAAGATTGCATCAGGTCGTAAACGGAAAGCTCGACGTCTTCGGACTGAATGCCCAGACCCAGCGTGGCATTGAACTGAGGATCCATGTCGATGATGAGGACTTTGCGGCCCTTGAGGCTCAAGGCCGCGCCGAGATTGAGAATGGTGGCGGTTTTACCGACACCGCCCTTCTCGTTGGCTACCGCGATCTTCCGGGGCTTCCTGGACACCATGCGCACACCTCCCTGGGGTTATCGGCAGGTCGCTCTCCATGCGGATGCTTCTGGCCGCCGCCGGGTCCGATGCGCTACAGTCAGGGTGCGAGCACCCGGTCCCTTAAGCTCAGACCCCGTTGATAGAGATGGTCGGCGCTGGCGGCGATTTCCCGGAACGAGGCAGCCTGCCGGGATTTGACCGTCTGGTTTTCGTCGATCAGGGCCACCATCTGGGCCAGGTCGCTCTCGTAGGTCTGGAACCGCTCCAAGAGCGCATCGGCAATCTGCACGGAAGCCGACTCCACCATTTTAAAAATATATCCGAACTTGATGTTTTCGCGATAGTCTTTAAAGTGAAACAACAGGGAGCGCTCGGTTTCTTTCTTCATTCGCTCCACGCCGTCCTTGAGGGCCTGAACGGCCTCCCCGCGGCCCTCGTCCACCGGCTTGCGCAGCAGTTTCCGGAAACCACGCAGAAACCTGTAGGCCCCCAGTCGCATGATCGCTTCGGTTTTGACCCTGGCCGAATAGCGCATGGCCGCGTTGGCCGGCGGCAATTGCAGCCGCGACGTCTTCCGGATGACTTCCAGCCCGGGCAGCAAGGCGTGGGGATGAATGCTTTCGGCCGCACAGGTAATCCCCAAATCGGCCGCCGTTCTCTGGAACTCGTCGACCGCCTCTTCCACCATGGCACTGTAAGGTTCCGCCACGGTGTGAAGATATTCCACCAGGCGCCGCTCGCGGTCGCGCACAAATCGGAAGATTTCGGGGTTGATCGACTCGGCAATAAAGCCATCCAGGGCCTGTTTAAATTCCTGGTAGACGTAATAAAGCGTATTGGCAAATCCGGCCGTGGCCAAATTCTGGAGGTGCTCCTGCCAGGCCGGCACATGGTAACTGCGGACGAAATCGATCATCTGCCGCATGCTATCCGTTGAATGCGGATCAAAGAACCGATCCACATCGACGCGCATTTCTTTGCGCAGTTTATGGATGCCGCCATCCAGGGTGTTCTTGATCACGGAACGGATCTGGGCCATCCGCTGCCGGTTGTCACCGATGCGTTTGATGATATCGCCGGCCCGGTTTTCATCAGCACTTAACAGTTCCTTTTTCATCTTGAGCAGACTGCTGATATCGGCCACCATCACCAAAAGGCGCTCGGCATGGTTGCGCATCAACAGCGCCGCGGATTCATTGATCAGCATGTTCTGAAGATCGTCCCGAAAGCGCCGGCTTTCCGCATCGGAGAATTCCACCAGGCTTTTATCCGCGCGCCACTGTGCGAGGCGCTGCCGGTCCTTGTCCGTCAGGTGGTCTTCCCCGGCCCGAAACAGATTGAAAAGCACCGAAAAAGTGTAAATTTCGGGATCAGGCCGCAGGATAGCGAGTTCTTCCTCAACCTTGCGCCGCAGGTTCAGAAGATCTTCCAGGCCGTCATGCTCGCTGAAGTCGGTATTGAATACAAAAAGGATGTTGTCCAGAATGCCCATCTTCTTGATGATTGACAGGAACTTGATATCGGCCCGCCGCAACCCCGTGCGACTGCTGATCACATACACGATCAAATGGGTTTCGAGCAGGTAATCCTGGATCATGGCCAGGTGCAGGGGGTTGGGCGAATCGCTGCCCTGGCAGTCGGCGATTTCGATATGGCGCTCCAGGTGCGGGCTGCAGACCTCAAGCTGGATATCCTTGAGATAGACGGCCAGATCGTCGTTACCGGCGAAATCCCGGTGTTCGGCGAAACGATCTTCGCCATAGCGGATGACCGCGGGGGTTTCCGCGATCAGGCCCCGGACCCGCCCGTAGCCGTTGAGATAGGACGCCAACAGCACGCTGTTGGCATTGCGGGCATCCTGCGAAACAAGTTGATCGGGGGGCAGGGCTTCGAGCGCCCGTGCCAGAGCCGCACGCTCCGCTTCCGTGCGAATGTCAAACGGCCCCTCTTGCGTATGCCAATCCGGGGACGGAAACAGGACCAGGGCCTGCTCGATGTCGTCATTGATTTCCGCCCAGGTCTTGAATACCAGTTGGGCGGTCAGCGACGGTCCGCACCCGACCCGGGTTACAAAAGACGTTACCACGCCGGCGCCGCGTTTGAGGTAATCCCCTCCCAGAATCGAATTGACGAAAGAGCTTTTGCCCGATTTAATGGGTCCCACGGCCGCGATCCGGATGGTATCCTCGGACAGTTGCCGGGTGATCGCCTCGCAGGAATCACGATTTTTTGCGATCGAAGCTTCCACCAGACCGTCCCGGGCCTGGGCCATATCCAACAGGGCCTGAAACTCTTCCGCCCGCGTCAGCAGTTCGTTTTTAATACCGTCGTAATGTTTCATGGCATCGTCATCATCAGCCCGATTTGTGCTTTCCTTTGTGCACCCGTTCGAATGATAACTGGGCCGGTTCAAGTCCGATGGCCGCTCCCGCCGAACGATGCGGCTAATGCTTACAATGTCTTAAATTGATTGTCAAAACGATTTGCCCGCACCTGACGGTATGCGCGTACCGTCCGGCATAAACCGTCAGAAAAACATAAGGTCTTGTAAAATCAATAAATTTGTGTTATCAATATGAGTAAAATGCAGTGTAAATCTGAAGTTCTAGGGGAATGGTCTCTATGTCTGAAAAGCATCCTGAATGCCCTCTGTACAATCCTTTAAATTGCAAGGAATACTACAATCCCAAATTATGCGCCTTTGTCCGCGAAGATAAAACCTGCCTTAAAAAAAAGAAGCCTAAAAACAAACCCGCCGCCTCAAAAAAAAAATAGGCCGATCGCCCCGTCCGTTCCGATTCCTCCGCAATGCTCAGGCATGCCCGACAGCGTCCGTTAAAAGGGACGGATTGATCCCCAACTTTCCCATTGCCGCTTCCCAGCGTTTATCAAACGGGGTTTCAAAAAGAATCTCTTCCCCGATATCACTGGTCAGCCAGGCATTCTGTCGGATTTCTTCTTCCAGTTGCCCCGGTCCCCAGCCCGCACAACCCAGGGCAATCAAGTAGGAGGCCGGCCCTTTACTCCAGGCGATGCGTTGCAACACATCCCGCGTGGTGCTCATGGCGATGGTCGATGTAATCACAAGGCTGACGCTCTCGTCGAAAGGAGGCCCGTGCAGGATGAACAGTTCACTCGCATGGACCGGCCCACCCAGGTGGATGGGGACCTGGTTTAATTCCGGCTGGTGGTCCATCTTGAGTTCGTTGAAAATGGTGGCGGCATTCAGGGCGGCATGCACGCGATTGATCACAATGCCCACCGCGCCTTCACGGGTATGTTCAGAAATGCAGACCACTGTTTGATAGAAGTTGGGATCCAGCAGCCCGGGCATCGCCATCAAAAACTGCCCTCTTAATGATTCCGGATAGTTGGATTTCATGGTGGTATCAAAAGCCTTACTGCGATTTGGCCAGTTCCAGCAACTTGGCAGCGCGAGCGGGTTTAGGTTTGTCATCGCCAAAGAGTTCGTACAGCTTCAATTCGCCGAGCGTGGAATCGATCGCCGTCATCTTGAAAGAAGACCGGCAGGCCCTGCGGGTGGTCTCCCCCAGCAGGATACCGTTGGGATAAAATTTGGTCAGGTCCTGCAGGCGGAACACGGCGTTGACCGCATCCCCGATGACGGTATAATCCATTTTCTTGTCGAAACCGATGTTACCGACCACCACCTCACCGGTCAGAATGCTGATGCCGATCTTTATATGGCAGCCCATCTCCTGATTGAACTGCTGGTTAACGAGATCCAGGGCGCGGCGCATTTCCAGCGCCGCATTGAGTGCATTGTCAGCGTCGATCGTACTGGCCACCGGGGCCCCGAAAATTGCCAGGAAGCCGTCACCCAGGTATTTATCCACGATCCCCTGATGTTTGAAGACGATCTCGCCCATCACCGAAAAAAACCGGTTGAGCAGTGATACGGTCTTCTGGGGGCCGAGATCTTTGGACAAACTCGAAAAGCCCCGAATATCGAGGTTCAGCAGGGTCAGGGTGCGCAGTTCCTCAGTCACCGTTTTTCCGGATTCCTCCCCGTGGAGAATTCGGTCCAGAACCGCTTTGGGGACGAATTTCTGGAACATGCGACGGATGCTGCGCTCGTGCTCGGCCATCGACACGGTTTCACGGTAGAGGCGCGCATTCTCAATGGCGATACTCACCGAGGAGGCAATCGACTGCAGCAGGTCTTTGTCCCCGGCTGTAAAGTCGCCGTCTATCTTGTTCAGCACCTCGATAACCCCGATCACACGCCCCTTGGAAATCATCGGCACGCACAAAGCGGAACGGGTGCGAAACCCGGTGGAGTGGTCCACCCCGGTAAAAAAATGAGGCGAGCGGGTGGTGTCGGTCACGATGATCGATCGCCCCTTGGCGGCTACAAAACCGGCAATGCCCTGCCCGAGTCGGATCGGGTGGCGCATGTTGGATTTAACCCGTGTGTTGAAGGCCACTGCAAACTTAAGCACTTCGCCTTTCAGGAAAAGCAGCGATCCGGCTTCGACGTTCATCATCACCCGAATCATGTCCATGGTGTATTTGAGCACCTGTTTCATATCGAAGGTGGACGACGCCAGAGCGTTGCCGATCTGCTTGATGCTCCCCAGTTCCCGGTCGCGTTTGTAAACCGCGGCTGAAAGGCTGTTGCGTTCGATGGCAAAAGAGATCGTATTGGCCATCCAGTCAATCAAGTCCTTGCGCTCGTAAAAAAGCGCATTGCTGTCGCCGGAAAGGGCCAAAACGCCTTTCACCGTGCCCTCCATACGCAGGGGGGCCAGAATGCCGCCATGTTTGCGCTGGGGGCAAATGATTTTACGCTCCAGTTGACTTCTCAACTGCCCGACAGCATCGATACTGATCTGGCTATCCTGCCGGATGACGCGTTCAAAAACGGTATCGGCCATGGCAAAAGAATGGCCCCGGGCGATGGGGCTGGTTCCGACCGCCAACAGATCGAATACCACCAGGTTGCCGGGGCGATTCTCGTCCAGGGTAATCACCGTGGCGATATCAAACGGCAGGACGGTCTGCATTTCGACCAGAATGGCGTGCAGCAATTCAGTGTCCTTGAAGCTCGAATTGATGATTCGGAAGATCTTGTCGACGGCCTTGAGCTGAAGGTTGTTGCGCTTGTTTTCACGCAGCAGGCGCAAATTCTCATACGTGAAAGCCGCGTTACTCAAAAGCGGCGTCAGGGCTTCGACATCTTCATGGCTGTAAATGCGCGCACCGTCGCGCCGTGAAATGGTGAGTACGCCCACAATCGCCTTGCTGGTCTTGATCGGCATGCAGACGAACGACTTGGTGCCGTAATGGGAGAGATTGGCGCGCCCGAAGCGGCTGTCGCGCTCGACATCCGCCACCACCAGGGGGGACTTGTTGATCACCGCGTATTTGGCGATACTGGTGTCAAAGGGGATGCGGTCGCCGATTTTGATATGCTCGCCCAAGCCGATGCTGGCCTTGACGGTGAAATATTTATCATTTATTTTTTCCAGAACCAGAACCGATCCGATATCGGATTTGGTCAGCACCAGCGCCCTTTCAAGGGTCACATACAGAATTTCATCCGGATCGAAGGTCACATAACAAAGCTCGGAGAGTTCCTTGAGAATGGCAATCTCGGAGGCTTTCTTTTCCAGTTGAAAAAGCGTTTTATCAAACTGGTTTTCGATAGCGTTGACGGATTGGATAATTGTGTTCAGTTCATTGGCACCGGTTGGCAATTGATCCACGTGAAAGCCCGAAATAACCTTATTGGTCACATCATGGGCGACGCGGTGGATCTGATCGTAAAGCTTACGCAGCAGAAAAAAACCCAGCAGGGAAAACAGCAGAAATCCCAGAAGAAAATAAAGCGCAAACCGGTCGGCCAGGAGATTGTACTTGTAGGCAAAGTAGCCGAACCCTGCCAGTGGTGTCAGAAATAAGATACCAAACACCAATGTCAGGCGGGAATAGAGATTCTGTGCTTCCAGTGAAATTTTTTTGGTCCAGATTGGCAGACGCATTGAACAAATCTCCCGTCGAACCGGGTCGACGCCAATGAACAACTATGCATTTAGACTGTTAAGCACCTTCGCGGCCGCCGCAACCGTCTGGTCGATATCCGCTTCCGTATGGGCCTGGGAGACAAACCCGGCTTCAAACTGGGAAGGGGCCAGATAGATACCTTCGGCCAGCATGCCGCGGTAATAAGCAGCAAAGCGTTCCAGATTGCTGGTTTTGGCATCGGCAAAATTGGCCACGGGACGGTCGCTGAAGAACATTCCCAGCATTGAGCCCACACGGTTGAAAACTGCCGGTATCCCCGCCTGGGCGGCCGCCTGGGCCAATCCGTCGGCCAATCGACGCGAACACACCTCCAGGGTGTCGTAAACGCCCGGGCGCCCAAGGGCTTTGAGCGACGCGATCCCCGCCGCCATTGCCAGAGGATTGCCTGAGAGAGTGCCGGCTTGGTACACCGGGCCTTCCGGCGCCACATGGGCCATGACATCACGGCGTCCCCCGTAGGCACCGACCGGAAGCCCTCCACCAATGATTTTACCAAAGCAGGTGATATCCGGATTGATGCCGTAACGTTCCTGCGCCCCCCCGTAAGCCACGCGAAAACCGCTCATGACTTCATCAAAAATCAAAAGACTGCCGTGCCGGGCCGTCATTTCGCGCAGGGCTTCCAGAAAACCCTTTTTAGGCGGTACCATCCCCATATTGCCGGCAACGGGCTCGACGATAACGCAGGCCACTTCATCACCCCTTTTCGTCAGAAGCGCTTCCAGAGCGTCAATATCGTTGTAGGGCAGGGAAAGGGTGTGCTGCACAACGGCTTCCGGGATCCCCGGACTTCCGGGGATATTCAGGGTGGCCACCCCGGACCCGGCATCCACCAGGAGCATGTCGGCATGACCGTGGTAGCAGCCGTCAAATTTGACGATGGCATTGCGGCCCGTAAAACCACGGGCCAGGCGAATGGCACTCATGGTGGCTTCCGTGCCGGAATTGACCATGCGGATTTGTTCCACCGACGGCACGGCCGCCACCACCAGATCGGCCAGTTCCAGTTCCAGATCGGTAGGGGCGCCGAAACTGGTGCCGCGCTCCAAAACGCGACTGATCGCCCGGATGACGTCCGGATGGCGATGCCCCAGTATCATCGGACCCCAGGAGCCGACGTAGTCAATATATTCGTTGCCGTCGGCATCCCATAAACGGCAGCCATCGGCGCGGGCGATGAAAAGGGGCGAAGTGGCGACCGCCTTGCAGGCCCGCACCGGGCTGTTGACACCGCCCGGGATGAGCACCTGGGCACGTTCAAAAAGGGCCAGGGATTGCGTATTTGCCATCAGGTTCAAACCTTTCAGATTCAGTGCGCCCACCCGGGCCAGCGCCCCGGGCCGATCGCGCGATGAACCGTTTTATAAAACTGTTGTACCGGCCGAGCCATCATCCGCATGGCTTTTCATTGCGCCGGGCGACCCTTATGACCGACAAGCCACAACAATGACTGGATCATAACAGTTTCCAACACCCGAATGGCGCCTGTTCAGCGCTTGATCAATTGTTTGAATCCGGGTGGAGGATCGTGATATGAACTGAAGACCGTAGTAATTTTGACAAGTTATCAAATACGCCGGGCCCGGTCAAGATACAGCGTATCCGGCCGGGTTTACCTTCCGACATCCGAACCACCCGCAAAGTTTCGATTGCGGTTCGGGCCCGGAACAAAACCCGGCCGAAGATCAACCCCGCACCGGAAGGCTGCCGACACTGAACGCGGTAGGATGCGTGCTTTGAGCGGCCTCCTTATAAGACAGCCGCCGATGAAAAATCCAAACAAGCTTGCCAAGTTCCTCCATTATATCCTCGGACGGCGGCCGGATGAATTTGGCCTGGTGCCGGATGAACAGGGATATGTCGCCGTCAAGGACCTCATCAAGGTCCTGCATGAAGAGAAGTGGCACCACGTGCGCCCGGGCCACCTTGAAACACTGCCCTACTGTCGGCCGAATGCCGGCATTGAAATGGATCAGCATCGTATTCGTGCGTGCGAACGCGGCAATTTACCCGCTTTTTCAGACAGCACGCCACCCCCCAAACTGCTTTATAGCTGTATTCGACGCAAGGCCTATCTGACGGTCAGCCGCCACGGCCTTGTTCCGCAGACCCACCCGGATAAAGTGGTACTCTACGCAGATATGGCATTGGCCCAACGGGTCGGACGCCGGCGCGACGCCACTCCGATCGTCGTCACCGTTCAGACAACCGTGGCGCAACGTGCGGGGATTCTTTTCATGCGCTTTGGCCAATCGATTTATTTGGCCGCGAGCATCCCCGTCAATTGCTGCCGCCTGCCGACGCCCCCCAAACCAACGCGATCCGAGCGGCGAGAGAAGGAAGTGGCACCGGCCAAGCCCCCCCAGCCGGCCGGCAGCTATACCGTGGATTGGGACCGGCTGGAGAACGGCGGTCACCTGCCGAAATCCACTGGGAAAAAATCAAAGCAATGGCGCCGCGAACGCCTGCGCCTGCGCCGCATGAAGCAATCTCCCAAAGATTCTTCTTGAAAATCGGCCGTAATTGGGATAGCGGAAAGCGTTTGACAACCATTGGCAAAGCTGTTAGACAGCTTCTCCGGTTCTCACATCCGGAACCACGGGCCGTTAGCTCAACTAGGCAGAGCAACTGACTCTTAATCAGTAGGTTGTTGGTTCGATTCCAACACGGCCCACCACCCGAGAGGCCGAAGGGCAGTTCATTGTAACTGCCCTCTTTTTTTGCATGAGCCCGATGTCGGAACCTCGGCCGATCCACTCGAGGTCCCTGAGTCGAACCGGATCCACCGCTTTCAATCAATGGGTTGACAGCGCAAATCCGAATGGCCTAATCTAACACGATTTATGACACGCTGACCCCCTCGGGTCGGCCGCATTCCTTGCTCCGTTCAAGCGGGGCTTTACAGCCAAGAGGAGGCTTTATGCGTAGGTATGAAACCATCGTTATTGTCGATCCTGATCTGGGCGAAGACCAGCGCTCACCGGTTTTCAACCGCATCAGGGAATTGGTGCCCCAAAAGGGCGGGTTGCTGGTGGAGTTTGACGAGTGGGGCGCTCGCAAAATGGCCTATGCCATCAAAAAGAAAAAACGCGGTCATTACCTTCGGGTCGACTACTGCGGTACCGGCGAACTCGTCAACGAAATGGAGCGCCAGTTTCGCATCGACGACCGTGTTTTAAAGTACATGACCATCCTCCTTGAAGATGATGTGGATATGGAAAGTATTCAGGAGAAGTTGACCCAGGCACGCGAAGCGGAAAATAAAAAAGCGGCGGAAAAAACCGCCCCCGTGGCCGAGGTGCCGACCGCCGAGGCCGCTCCGGCGGAAGACACGCCGACACCCGCTTCGGAAGAAACCGCGCCTGCTGAAGACATCGAATCTGCTGAAGACACCGAATCCGCTGAAAAGAAGGAGGGTGAATAAAATGGCCCCAGCCCGAGGACGAGGAAAAGGACGAGGACGTAACACAAAAAAAAGAAAACGACGTATCTATCATCGCCGTAAGGTCTGCCGGTTCTGTGCCGATAAAAGCCTGAGCATCGATTACAAAGAACCCAAAACCCTTCGAAACTTCACGACGGAACGCGGCAAGATCATTCCGCGGCGTATTTCCGGCGCCTGCGCCAAACACCAGCGCAAACTGACCCTGGCCATCAAGCGGGCACGCACGATTGCTCTGCTGCCCTACGTAGGGACACTGGATTTATAATTAGTTCCGGAGGTTTTGATTCATGAAAGTTATCCTTAAAGAAACCATTGAATCCCTCGGCATCATCGGCAACGAGGCCGATGTCGCCGATGGCTACGCTCGCAATTTTTTACTGCCGCAGGGCAAGGCGATGGAAGCCACGCCGCAGAACCGGCGCATTCTGGAACAGCAAAAAACCAAATTCGACCTGCAAATCGCCAAGGAAAGGACATTGGCCGAAGAAATGGCCAAACGTCTGGAGGGCGTGGAGTGCACCGTTAAGGCCAAAGTTGCCGATGGCGACCGGCTCTACGGATCCGTCACCGTGCGCGATATCATCAACACCCTGGCCAAACAGGATATTGTGGTCGAAAAAAGGGGAGTCCTGCTGAAAGAACCCATTAAGACGCTCGGCACCGTCAGCGTGCCGATTCGTGTCTATACGGGTGTTGAACCGGAAATCACGGTGCACGTCGTTCCAGAAAAAAATACTGCTTAACAGCTTAGGAAGACAGCGTGCCCGCCAGGGCACCGGTCTCACACGGCTTTCACCCATGGCAGACCGCCGCGCCCCAACCAGACAGGACCCCTCGCTTCAGCATCTGCCGCCGCAGAATCTCGAGGCCGAGGAGTCATTGATCAGCGCCGTTCTGATCGATAATAGCACCCTGCTTGAAGTCATCGAGGTGCTGGCGCCGGAAGATTTCTATCGCACGGCCCATCAGCGGATCTTTACGGCCATGACCGATCTGTTCAGCCGCAGCGAACCCGTCGATCTGATTACCCTGACCAACAAACTCAGGGAAAACGGTCAGCTCGAAGAGATCGGCGGGGCCGCTTATCTGGCGCGCCTTTTGGACACCGCCCCCGTGGCGGCCAATGCCGAACACTATGCCCGAATCGTACACGACAAGGCCTGCCTGCGCCGGCTGATCGAAACATCCCATCAGATCGTCCAGAAATGTTTCGAGGATCGCGGCGATATCGACGATCTGCTCGATTTCGCCGAGCACTCCGTATTCGAGATTGCGGAAAACAAGATCCGCAAATCCTTTCATCCCTTAAGCGAACTGATCGATTCCAATATCGATCAACTTGAGGAGCGCCAGGGCAACCGCACGCTGATCACCGGGGTTGCCACCGGATTCAGCGGCCTGGACAACTTGACGTCCGGACTCCAGCCCTCGGACCTCATTATCCTGGCTGGCCGCCCGAGTATGGGCAAAACCGCCCTGGCCCTGAACATCGCCCGCAATGCGGCGGTGGACGCCAACACGCCGGTGGCCGTCTTTTCGCTCGAAATGTCCAAGGAACAGCTTTCGATGCGCATGCTCTGCGCCGAAGCCCGGGTGGATTCCCACCGGTTGCGCGGCGGTTTTCTGAGCAATGAAGACTGGACCAGCCTGAACCATTCCGCCGACGTACTCTCCAGAGCCCCGATTTTCATCGATGACAGCCCTGACATTTCAGCCCTCACGATCCGTGCCAAAGCGCGGCGCCTCAAAAGCGACAAACAACTGGGGCTGATCATCATCGATTATCTACAGTTGATGAAGGGGCGCCGCAATATTGAACGCCGTGACCTGGAGATATCAGAGATATCCCGCTCGCTTAAAGCCCTGGCCAAAGAACTGAACGTTCCGGTGGTAGCCCTCTCTCAGCTCAATCGCAAGCTCGAGGAGCGCACCGACAAGCGGCCCAAGCTCTCAGATTTACGTGAAAGCGGGGCCCTGGAGCAGGATGCCGACGTGGTAACTTTTATCTACCGGGATGAAGTCTATAACAAGGAAGAAAACAATCCCAACCGCGGCAAGGCCGAAATCATCCTGGCCAAACACCGCAATGGCCCCACCGGCGAGGTGCCCCTGACCTTCATTCATGCCTATACCC
>JAERRP010000288.1 GCA_016735415.1 Desulfobacterales bacterium
CAATAACCGGAGCGGCGGCCGGCGTCAAATCGTTGCAATGGTAACCAATCAATTCCATGTAAGTCCGATAGGCGGCTTTGAAAAGCTCGGCGTCCTCTTCCGTATACCAGTGTCGCCAGTCACCGGTTGCTTTTTTGCGCACAACCTTGTCTTTCCCTGTGCCGCTGGGAACCTGGGCCTCTCCCGCCATTTCGAAACCAAGATATTCGCTCAGGGCATCAAACTTTTTGGCCACCATGTCTTCGTAAGTATACAGAAACCAGTCCTCTCCGAGGGAATCGACAAATTCGGCCATTTCAAGATACCGTCGGCGCTCTTCGTCGATAACAGCCTCTTTTGAGGTCGGCCACTCATTGTGGCCGATATAACGGCAGATTTCGCAAAACGAAATCCTGCCGGGGTCCTGCTCTTTCTGCAGTACAAGCTGGAGATGCGCATGGTATTGTTTTTTGCGTCCTTTACAGCCCTTGTGCCAGCGATACAGCATGCGGCTGACGGCGGCATCCCGAGGATCACGGGCCATCCAAATTTTCCGGTCATAGTGCTCTTTTTCCAGATGTTCCCGGTACAACTCAAAATCTTTGCCCTTGCGCGGTTCATAGGTGTGTTTGTAAACGGCGTTTTCATATTCACCGAGATACTTTCCGGGTCGCCCCCCGGAAAATGCCAGGCAACCCGGCAGTCCGCCCGCTGTTTTGTAAACCAAAGCGGTTGTTCCCGATTTTCCCAACCCCAAGATCAAAACCTTCATTCAAGGCCTCCATGCAATAACATGCATTCGAAATGTTCGCGTAACCGGCATCTTTTTTGAAAAATGGTCACGGACACCACTTTTATTCCGGTTCGATTGGTAAGTACGATGACCAGCGCACAAAAAGATAGGGCCCTATTTTTTACAATAATTATCTTATGTTAACCCATTTCGGGCGGTTTTCCATCGACAGTACGTCTAAGTTTGGACAAATTTATCAAAGCCTTCTTTTTCTCATTTTATTCTGGTTTTTTCAACCTCTTTTTAAAGATTGAGACAACAAAACTATTGTGTTCTATAAAGTAGTTTTGGAAATGGACACAGCATGATTCTTCAGTGCTGTGTTTAATCCAGCGGCATCTCGCTCGAAGGTTGTTATTAAAGGTTAAGAAGTCTATATGGGCACGCCCACAATGGAACCGGCACTGTTAATTCCCGTAGAAAATCAGGTCCGTGAGTTGGATGCCAAGCTGCTCCTGAGCTGTGTTGCCGCTAATCGGGGATTGCCGTCCGTGATCGGCCCTAAAAGGGAAGTCGAATTCCGCATCGCATCATTTTCAAGGAGTATATTTCTCTCCAAATCATTGCGAATTGGAAACCGGAAATTTTTCCCCACGGCACGCCAATTGGGTCATGAAATTGTTGCCTGGGATGAGGAAGCATTAGTCCATCTGCCGGCTGAAATCTATTTCAGTCGACGCCTCTCGCAGAAGGGAATGGTGAATGTGTCCCGCCTGTTTGCCTGGGGCGAAGACAATGCCGTTTTGTGGCGCCAATACCCCCAGCTTCCAGCCGGGATTCCGATTCATATCACCGGAAACCCCCGGAATGATCTGTTACGGGGCGAACTGCGTTCATTCTATGAGGACGAACTCGGGCATATCCGCCAAAAATACCGGGACTTCGTCCTGATCAACACGAATTTCAATCACGTCAATGCCTATTACCCTTCCCAAAACTTGTTTCAACCGGCCCAGGCGACCGGTGAAACCCCGGTCTTAGGACAGGCGGCCAGGGGAATGCCCCGGGATTATGCCGAGGGCCTGCGCGACCACAAGCAAGCGGTCTTCGAAGACTTTCTTGAAATGATTCCGGCCCTCGAGAGATCCTTCCCGCAATTGGATTTTGTCGTGCGACCGCATCCTACCGAAAACCAGGCCATCTATCGCGAAATTGTAAATCGTTGCCGGAGGGTGCATGTCACCAATACGGGTAATGTCGTGCCCTGGCTAATGGCGGCCCGTGCTCTGATTCACAATGGTTGTACAACCGGTGTCGAGGCTTATGTTATGCGTGTACCGGCCATTTCGTACCGATCGACCGTTAACAATTTCTATGACAATGGCTTTTATCAGCTTCCCAACCGCCTGAGTCACCAGTGTTTCGATCTTGAGTCGCTAAAGGCAGCTTTGGATATGAACTCGCCAATCTAAAGGACATGAACAACATGGTCGATAGAGGCACATCGCCTAATCC